>CAKRUL010000037.1 GCA_934403665.1 uncultured Clostridia bacterium
TTAACACAAATATTGGAATCATAAAATTCCTTGTTTTATTTTATCATCTTATCCGCTTATTTTCAATACATTTTTGTAAATAGTTCATAAAAAATTAATACAATACATATTGATTTGCAAAAACATCCATTATATAATATTCTTAAGAAAAAATCTTAAAAAATGGTTCTGCCGCACAGTTCATGTACACGGTCTTTGCTGCGGAACAAAATAAGAAATGGATGATATCTCATGATGAAATGTCTTAAATGCGGAACAGTGATGGAGGACGGATCTGTTTTCTGCGGCAACTGCGGGATCAGACTGAAGCCGACTCCGGCGGTGATTGATGGTAAAAAGAGAAAACGCACTCGCCATTTTGTCTATCATTCCGGAAGAACCAAGGGAAGATCCGCCGTCTTTTTTGCAGGGTTCGCCCTTCTTCTTTTCTTGGGCCTGTGGATTTTTATAGACACCATTCCTCGCCTCGGCGGTCTTTTGACGGAAATGGAACAAGCAGCCGCACAGCTGATGCTAAAATCGAAATACCTTGCAGAAGGACTTCCCTTTCGCTATGTCAGCGCCAACCTTGCACAGTTGGCCTCTGCGTTCTCCCTTCTTGCGGATCTCTTTTTCAGCAGTTTTTTGATTTTGTTTAGCGGTTATTTTACCTATTTTTTTGGCTTGAATCTGTTTTTACATCTGAAGTATAAAGCATACTACAGCTATCATCGGCCGATTGCTCTCGAAAAGGTTTCCAGCATTGCGATGCCGCTTGGAGCAGTTCTGTTCTTTATGTTTTTGATTTGTTATCTGATTCTTGGTCTTGTCCAAGTAATTTGTTAGGAGGAAACAGTATGGAAAACAACATGGAAAAACGCTCCGTTCTTGGGACATGCCCCGTCTGCGGCGCGGAAACAGGGGAACATTTTTCTTTTTGTAACAAATGTGGAGCCTCCCTTTCGACGCAACAGGAAAAAACGGAAACTCCAGTGGAAAAAGTGTCTGCAGCAGAGGAAAATAACTCCTGTTCCGATCCCATTGTCGATGAGGTGAAGGAACAGGTCTGTCCCGTCTGCAAAGCATCCGTAAAAAGCGATTTTCATTTTTGCAACAAATGCGGAGCCGATTTATCAAAAACACCTGCAAACGAACCATCGAAGGAAACGGCTTCTGAACCAAAAAAGGCCTGTGCCGATTCCTTGACCGTTCCCTCTGCTTCCAAGCTCTGTCCGGCATGCAAACGGTTGCTCCCGCCCGGCGCAACAGTGTGCCCTCATTGCAGAAAAAATCTTGCTTCCGCGGAACGGCGTGTGCGTAAAACCAATGTATTCCGCACATTAAGCATTATTGCATATTGCGCCGCAGGAGTTACCTTTTTTATCTCGTTGATTTCTCTTCTATCGGTCACGCTTGCACGTTTCAGCCTGTTTCGAAACACCAACAGCGTATCCATTCTCTCAAGTATGACCTGTTGTTTGTTTATGGCGATGATGACGCTGGCTTTCACCGTGCTCGGCTGTACCTTTCTGTCTCTTTTTTATCGAAAAGAAAAATAGTGCGTTTTTCGAGAATGAACACAATTTAAAAACACAGGGGATGTAAAACAACGACTTTTACATCCCTATTTTATTTCTCTTGGATAAGCATTCTTCAATTCTCTTCCAATGTCAACATTTTTAAAATGGCTTCCTTGTTTTGTATCCCTGCTTTTTGTTCCACAATTTCTCCGTTTTGCAGCACAACCAGAGTCGGAATGCTCATGACCCGAAAGGACTCTGCCAGTTCAGGCTGCTCGTCAACATTCACCTTTCCTATTTTCACCCAATCAGCCGCCTCTCTTGCGACCTCGTCCACAATGGGTGATACCATTCTGCAAGGTCCACACCAGGGCGCCCAAAAATCGAGCAAAACCGTTTCCTTTGCATCGTGAATCTCTTGCCGGTAATTCTGCTTCGTTATATTCAAAATATCCATTCAGATTTCTCACTCCAAACTGCTTTTTGATTTTTTAACCGCTTGTGACCATGCGCACGCCGATAATATGTACAAAACGATAAGATTGTGCCATATCATAGGTATCAAGAGGTCTGTAATCCGCATCATTGCTGTGAGCGGCAACCAAAATATCCTCCGGCCGGTTTCCTATTTTCTCCACGATAAAGGGTGTATGATAAAAAGCACCGGCGGCATTTCCAAGCTGCACAAAATCTCCGGGCAAGACACCCTCTATATCAGTCCGTTCGCCGTAAGGGCCCGGTCCGTTGTTGGTAACCATGAAGTCGTAGATATACGGCACTCCTGTCCATGCCGGAGCCTTATCGTTCGGAGAAATGTAATACCACCCGAACGTCGGGGTGTAATTCATCACACCGGCTCCTGCGTAGATGCATTGGGAAGTGAAATTCGTGCAGTCTCCTCCGATATTGGAAAAATCATAGAAGGCAGGATTTCTGGTGTATGCCCAGCGATGCGCATAGGCGATCGCCTTTCCCCGATTGTATGCAAGATTCACCAATATGATTTTCACCTTCTTTCTGCTCTGACGTGACACATCAAGAAAAATAGGAACCCAATCTTATTATATGAACCTCTTTCCCTTTCGACACAAAAATCGGCGGACTTTTCCTTGTCCGCCGATTTTGTAACCATATCTTTCTGTATTCTCTACAGTCCGGCTTCCTGCCGAAGCTGCTCTGCTTTGTCTGTCTCTTCCCAGGGAAGCTGCAAATCTTCTCTTCCGAAATGACCGTAAGCGGCCGTCTGTTTATAGATCGGGCGTCTCAGATCAAAGTTTTTAATAATCGCACTGGGACGAAGATCAAAATGCTTGTCCACCAGTTTTTCGATGACAGAAACCGCAACCTTATTGGTTCCGAAGGTATCAATCAAAACAGATACCGGTTTTGCCACACCAATGGCATAAGCCAACTGAATTTCACATTTGTCTGCCAGACCGGCTTTGACAATATTTTTTGCCACATATCTCGCCGCATAAGCCGCAGAACGATCCACCTTTGTGGGATCCTTTCCGGAGAAAGCGCCGCCTCCGTGCCGCGCATACCCGCCGTAAGTATCTACAATAATCTTTCTGCCGGTCAAACCGGAATCGCCCATCGGACCGCCGATTACAAAACGTCCGGTCGGATTGACATAAATGTTTGTATTTTCATCCATCAGATTCGCCGGAATGATCGGTTCTATCACCTGTTTTTTCAAGTCTTCGCGCAGGACATCCAGCGAGACAGCGTCATCATGCTGTGTCGAGATGACAATAGTATCAATCCGCACCGGTTTGTCATCATCATATTCAACCGTCACCTGTGTTTTCCCGTCCGGTCTCAGATAATTTAAAGTGTGATCCTTGCGCACTGCAGTGAGTCTTCTCGCCAGTTTGTGTGCCAGATAAATCGGCAGCGGCATCAACACATCGGTTTCGTTGCACGCATAGCCAAACATCATCCCCTGGTCGCCGGCACCGATATCTGCAGTGGCTTCGGTTTTTGTCTCATAAGAATTGTCCACCCCCATAGCAATATCCTTCGATTGCTCATGAATGGAGGAAATGACACCGCAAGTTTCACAGTCAAAACCAAATTTTGCTCTGTCATACCCGATTTCCTTAATGGTATCGCGCACAATTTGCTGAATGTCAATATAACAGTCTGTGGTAATCTCACCCATAACCAGCACCAAACCGGTTGTGATTGCTGTTTCGCATGCAACCCGTGCCTCTTTATCCTGTGAGAAGATTGCGTCCAGTACGGCATCGGAGATCTGGTCACAGATTTTATCCGGATGTCCCTCGGTAACCGATTCGGACGTGAAAAATTTTCGATTCATCTTTTCCACCCTTTCTAAGAATCCTTTCCTTAAAACATTTGTATAAAGTTCACGATAAGCCCCAAAGAGCCAGTCGTGATGAAAGTGGCAATCACAGCGCCGACCAGAATCACCGGCAAAGCATATTTCATCCGCATATTCAAAAGCGCCGCTACCATAGAGCCGGTCAATGCGCCGGTTCCCGGAAGAGGAAGCGCCACAAAAATAAGCAAGCCCAAAGCCTCGTATTTCTGAACCTGCGCCGCTTTTTTCACGGTACGCTGCTCCAGCTTTTCCGCAAACTTATGCAATAGCTTTGTCTTTTTCAGCCAGTTGAGAATCGGACGAAAGACCAATATGATAATCGGAACGGGAATCATATTGCCTAAAATGCTCAGACAGAACAATTGCCAAAAAGGCATCCCCATATCCGTAAAGAACAAAATCGCATACCTTGCTTCAACAAAGGGAATCATAGAAGCAAACATGATTTTCAGCCACAAAGGAACCGGTATCGTCAACAAAAATTCTTTTACTGCGTTCAATGTCTTTTCTCCTTTTAAACATTTTTCTTGTTTTCATACACTCATCAAGGCAATGTGTGCCGACTGCTCCGCATATCAGAAAGAACAGACGAGGGTTCCTTTTATTGATTTTCCCGGATAATAGAAGCTATGGTATCCATTTTTGCCTTCAGGTCACTGCGATTAAGATAAAATTGTATCTTTCCGTTGACGGAAATCGCAATCCGGCGGTCATCCACCTGAAAATACTGTACGGTGTCTATGGTTCCGTCGTTGAAAGTGAAACGATATTCCAAAACAGGTTCTCCCGGGGTCACTCCGCTGATCGGTCCTTTCAGGGTGAGACTGATTATCTCGGTATAAATCGCTTTAAATCGTGCCTCATCCATCGCTTTTCCGTCGATGGTAACTTCGTGACTCTCTTCATCCAATTTTTTAATCCGGAATGTTGCGCCAACCTGGTTCAAAGGATCCCGATAATCAATACTTGCCACCGTGTCAAGATTCTTGATATAAAACATGGATGAAATAAATTTAATGGGTTCCGCCTGCAAAAACGAAAAAGGCGCCTTTTTGATGCCATAAATATTTCGGCTGTCATTAATACGAATATAGATTTTATCGCCGTATTCATTTCCTAAATACAACGTATCCTTCTGTTCCCCCTGTGTGATATGAATCACATACTGATCAAAACCGTATTTTCCAAAATCCTTTGCGTTATCCTCCACATAGTCTTCTATGGTGAAGTCACCGACGGCATCCAGAATACTTTTGATTTCGTTTCCCTCCGCATCTGCCTGATACGGAGTAATCATCCTATATACAGAAAAAGTGTTATTGGAACCCTCTTGTGCATTGTTTCGCACAAAAGACAGCTCCATATTCTTCGCTTTTCCCGAGATGTCAATCCGGGTGACCTTTTCCGTTTCCACGTTGATGGAAGTTCCCTGCCTGTAATAATCCAACTTACGCAGAAAAATTTCTCCCTTATAGGTGGGAAGAACATAAACCGACTGGGTTCCTTCTATCGCAAAATAATATCCTCCTCCGGACGGAGTTTTGTCGCCCAGCAGAAATTTGGTAGTCTTCCCCGTATTGTCGGTCAAGACTGCCGTCGCCTGCGGAGCGGAAAGTCCGAATTTTGAAAACTCCGCAGTTGCTTCATATACTGTTTCATCCGCTTTCAGACTGGTGAATTCCAGTGCGGTGGAATCCAGCTTAAAACTGTCCACCTGCGCAAAATCACGGTCCAGCACTTTTGCGTTTTCTCCTTCATATGCGAAGGTGTATGCATCCTGTGAATTTTGAATGGCAATGGTCTTGATGTCTTGCCGTGCCACCGCAAAAATTTCCGTCTGATCCCGCGGAACAATGGTATTTTGCGGTTCTTCCTCGGAAGGTTTTAAATACTTCATTCCGAACACTGCCGCCAAAAGTACAACGATAATTCCCAAGAACAGCAGCGCAGTCTTATACTGCTTGATCATAGACGGCGCCTCCTTATCCAGATGACAATTCCAAAAATCAAGATGCTGAAGGCCAGAATCACAATGATCACTGCAATCGAAATTGTTGAAGCGGTGCTCATGGTAACTGCCTTGACATTCGCCGTTTTATCCGGCAAATTGACAAAGTTTTCCGATTTCAATGTTTTGGAAAGAATAGCGCTGGAAATCTGCGCATTTCCTACATACTGCTGTTGATATTCCTCTGTCATGTTGAGCAGTGTGCCGCAAAGATACATCGTCGTCTCACCCTGACCGTCCAGCACACGAGTCGTGAGAACAGAAATGTTAAAGGTGTTTGCCTCGCTTTTCTGATCGCTTCCCACAGGCGTTGAAACGCCTTTTTCTGTGGTTGTCAAAATCGCCTCGGAGGTAACACTCTTGGTATTGGAATACAAAATGTCCAAACGCAAGGAAGGAGTACACAGAATATTTCCGCTCATATTGTTGGCGTAATCCGCTTGTGCAACCGTCGGAAGAAAGCCGTCATACTGTTTTACAACCTTGCTTGGATCCTCCTCATTGACGATTTCGTTTTTCACTTCCACGCCCCATTCCTTGATGTATTCACAAAGATTGGTAGGATAAGGAGCAGAAGGATCCAGATAAATCTGCAAATTGCCGCCCTTTTTGACAAAGGTATCCACAGCGTCAATCTCAGCCATGGTGAAATCCGTTTTCGGACCTCCGATAATCATCATATTGTATTCCTGAGGCGCTTCCTGCCGCAAATCAATGGTTTTGGTCTCGAAAAACTTTTCCTGGGCAATGCCCTGCAAGGTTTTCAATTCCGATTCTTCATGTCCTGCAGTAAAGTATATCGTCTTTTTCACATCACTGGTAACCGAAAGAATCGCATTTGTCAGCGTGTTTTCCGCCGTCTCAAACCGGCCTGTTTTTCCGTCAATCGATGAGCTTGATACAATCTCAAACCGCTCTCCACTCTCAATCACAAAGGAACCGACCGGATTGAGCTGACCGCTGTATTTTTGTAAAAAAGAAGGATCCTTCGTGATATTGATATAAGAATAATCGATATGGGAAGACAGTTCTTTATATCTGCCTAAGATCTCGTTATACATAGGATTCTGGCTGTCAGAGGTCTGAACCAAGAAGATTTTCACATCGCGGTCCACCTTGGAAATAGCATCTTTTGTCTCCTGACTGATCTCAAACATGTTGTTGGAGGACAAGTCGATTTTCACACTCGGAAAGCGCTCTACCAACATACCAACAGCAAAATTAAGCACAATCACAATCACAATAAACAAGGCTGTCAATATGGTTGCATTGGCTCCGTATCTGATTTTCTTAGAGTTCTTAAATGATTTCATCTTTCTACCTCCTATGCCCAGCGCCGCTTGTCAATGACCCGGATCGTCAGAAAAATGAATACCCCCATAAAGGACAGGTAATAAATCACATTCTGCGGGCTCAGCAACCCTATCGCAAACCCCTGAAAATTATACTGAATCGACAAGAAATCCGCAATGGTCGTCATAATCTTGCTGCCGGAAAAAACGGTGTATAAGATATCCGTATAAAAATAGGTGAAAACCATTGCCCCGTACGAAAACAATACAGAGGTCACCATACTGTTTGTCAAAGAAGAAACCAAAAGACCGATGGACACGAGGGAGCCGCCCAAAAGCAGTGCTCCGATATAAACCAAAAGCACTTCCAAAAAATTAAGTGTGCCCGTCACTGCCATAATCACCACATAAAGCAATGTAGAGGCGATCAGAATCGCATACACCGTAAGGGCGGAAAAAAACTTTCCGAACACCACAGCGGTGATACTGACCGGAGAGGTCAGCAAAAGCTGTTCCGTGCGCAGCATTTTTTCCTCGGTGAATAAGCGCATGGTGATTACCGGAACCAGCAAAAGCATAATAAAATTAATGCCGATAAATCGGGAACCCATAAACAGCGCCGCCACCTCCGGTGAACCGGTCATCAGAATGTTGATGACAAAGCTCCCCAGCGAAAATAACAAAAACACGCCAATGATACAGTAAATCAAAGGGGATTGAAAATAGTTTTTCATCTCTTTTTTATAAATTGCTCCCATGCTATCTTACCTCCCTTTTGATTGTCTTTTTTGCCGCACCGGCGGGATCCTGCGTCAGCTTGATAAAGACGTCTTCCAATGACATATCGTTGGATTTCATCATATAAATCGGAAGACTCTTCTGTGCCAGAGTATTAAACAGCGGTTTGCGAAAATCAAACTGCGGATCGCCGGTCACAATCACATCCACGGTTCCCGGTTCTTTGACACCAAGCTCCTTCACCTGCTTCACACCTTCCACAGAGGAAACAGCAGAAAGAATGGATCCCCTGTCTCCGCAAACGCGAACGGTGTACTCCTGCTTGCCTGCCGTCGTTTTTGACAGGTTTTCCGTAGTGTCTTCGGCAACAATTTTTCCCTTATTGATAATGACAACCCGTTCGCATACCGCGCTCACCTCAGGAAGGATATGAGAACTCAAGATTACCGTGCGCTGCTTTCCCAATTCCCGAATCACATTCCGAATCTCGATAATCTGTTTCGGATCCAAGCCCACGGTCGGTTCGTCCAGAATCAGAATTTCCGGATCACCGATC
>CAKRUL010000038.1 GCA_934403665.1 uncultured Clostridia bacterium
GGGCATGGCATCGCTTTTTTCATTTGCATCATACACAGAACGCTGTCTCTGTCAATGCCGCAGAATCCTTTGAAAAGAAGAAAAAGCCGCGGCAGGATGACAGCAGACGACAAATAAAAAGACGGCAAGGAAACCCTTGCCGCCCCTTTGATTTCTCAGGCATCCGTTAATACAACGGTGTCTGGCGATGAATCAGATGCATGATGTTGCCATCCAGATCCTTGAAGAAAAAGGTTTTGACTCCGGAAGCAGAAACCTTTGCATCGGTGACAACCTCTGCGCCTGCCGCTTTGATGCGATCCACCATCTCCTCAAAGTCATCCACATAGAAGGCGATGTGCCGAATCCCCCCCTTGGTAGGAGTAAAGTCACCCGGCTCCTCCACCTGCTGGCAGATTTCTAGCATGGTATTATCCGCAAGCTTTAAAAAATAAGTTCCCTTCTTGTTGTCATAAACCTGCTCGAAGTCAAATACGTTTTCATACCATTCCTTCAAAGCCTTGCTGTCTTTGGCATAAATGCCGATGTGTTCCACACCTGTAATCATAAAGATATCCTCCTTATTTTTCAGCGCAATCTATGCGCAGTTTTTTGTGATCTGATTTTTTTAATTTTATCCCTCTATTTTTTCCACAAAGAAGTGGGAATCCAGCTTCATAACCTGTAATGCCTGCTTCCACATCTCAGCCGAATCGATCAGATAGCTTCTTGCACCATGTACCAAGCCTTCTATGATATACAACCGGTTCAAGACGGTTATCACCCTGTCATAGCGCTGTGCATACCCATTTTGCGAAATCCCATGACGGTAATAAGGCTTTTGGTACTCCGCTTCCGGCGTTTTGATGGTATAGAGAAAAGGTTCCGGTGACAGTACATAAGGCGTACGGAAAGCTTCCTCCACACCATGCATACTGGTGTTTGGCTTCAAACCGCAGCCCAGCATAAGAATTTTCCCGCCATTTTCCTTCAGTTTAAAAAAGGGGGAATGTTCGCCTACCGGTGTATTGTCCAAATGATGGCTTTGGGTATAGGTATCCGCCAACTTTCCCAAAGCCGCGCAGGAATGGGTAGGATGGACACTGCGCAGACCCAGGCAGAGCAAATCTTCTTTCAGCCTTGTGTAATCCCTGTTCATAAAAGGCTTCCTTTTTCAATGTGTCTCTTATCTGAAACGCTTGGTAGTTGATTTTGAAACAAAGCGCAAAGATAAATCAATGCACGCGGCAAATGAAAGGGGTCTTTGACCGGCAACGCAGCGCTTTCTGCCACATTGCCATCCTTGTCCAGCCAATTATACCAATCTCCGTAGCCGTTAGGATAGTGGGAAAATGCAAACGTATTCACCCTGCGGTGCATCTCCAAAAACCACTCGTCTTTCGTGTGCTTGTATGCATAGGCAGTGGCAACTAAAGTCTCTACCTGCACCCACCATGGTTTATAGGTTGGCTTGCCCCAAAAAACCGGTTCTTTCCCATCGATATCCAAAGCCAGGCGCATGCCGCCTTTTTCTCTGTCCCATCCGAGTTCAATATGCCGCCGGATGATATGACAACACTTTTGAATCTTGTCGTTTTCCCCGTGCTCCTCAAAAATGTTGATTAAAAACCACATACATTCGATGGCATGGCCGGGGACACAGCTTCGTCCTTCCGGCGTGTCGGAAAATCCTCCCTCCGTTCTGACAAACTCCAAAACAGCATCTTTTTCCGCCACATAGAATTTATTCAGAACCTCCATGGCAAGCCGGTATCCCACATCGCGGATATCTTTCCGCCCGATCGCTTTTCCAAGTTGGTCATAGAAAAAAGAAAAAATCATGTTGACCCCATGCGTTTTCATTCCCTCCGGAATGACATAGGGTGCCACCCGATAACTGCCGGGGCGCTGTTGCCGGCGCCAGGTGTTTTCAAAAGTTTCTACAGCAATCCTTTTCGCTCTTTCCTCCCCTGTGGCAAGATAGTACTCCGTCATGCCAATCAGCACAAAACCATCCACATAGGTGCTGATATCGCTATCTAAAAGAGATCCGTGCTCATCATACCGATAATTCCATCTTCCTTCCGCATCCCACCCGGTATGTAAAAGATAGTGAAAAAGACCATCTGCGATCTCCAGATACTCCGTTTTTTTCCACCCGGCGATACATGGCGGAAAAAGTCCAAAGCGCCCGTCCCTGAGACCAGATATACCGATCCTTGGACAAAATGCTCCCATCCTCTGCCATGCAGTTGTTGATGGCACCGCTTGGATCGCGCGCATACTTGAGCCAATACGGCATCACCTACTTGTTCAGCGTGTCACTGTACTGCTTCCAATACGTCTGAAAAAGTTCCTGATTCAATTGTAATCTCCCCTATCACTTGCAGTAGATACTGCACAATATATTCAATATCAGTATAACATTTCAGAAACCAGTTTTCCAGCTTTTTTTGGAAGAAATCAGAAGGTGCGCTCCCTTTATGAGGAACGCACCTTCCCTGTCTCCATCCGTCCAAAAACGCAGATCACAATCACCGATCGCATGGCTGTTTATCCTGCCGTTTTTATTTCAAATGGTTGATTACACTTATGCTTTTTGAAAATACATGAGCGTTTTTATCCGGCATGCTGCAAAATTGAATACTGTCCACTGCCTTTTCCGGATGCGGATTGCTGACACGCCATCTGTAATACATCTTCCCGTCCAGCTCAATCGGCTTTGTTCTTCCAAGCATTTCAATCAGAGCTGCATTATAAAGATTATATTCCACATGGTCTCCTGAAATATCCTGCCCGTATTTGACATCAAACTTTTCTTCTGTTCCGTCCGTATACTTCACAAGGTAATATCCCAGAATGTATTTTTCGTCCTCAATCATATCTCCGTCATAGAACACACGATACGGAATCTCATAATCTGTTGTATGCAAAAACTCAATGTAATGCTTAGTGTCAAGCTGGATTTTTTTCTCTGTCAAACGGCAAAGCTCCGCTGCCGTCTTGTCAAAAAGTTCGCCCCGCATTTCATCATCATACTGCTTGCTCCACAGAGTGTATGAGGTATATACGAGATCAAACATCTGCTGATTCCGCAGCATGTACTCCAGCGAGAAAGCTCCCCAGTTGGAGCAAAATCCGCCCAGCCCGGACAACGTCATTTTTTCCCGATATGATTGCAACAGATGTGCCCGCAGATTAAAATAAAGATATTGATATCCTTGTTTGAGAATCTCATTTTCATAACGAATACCGCCATAATGATCATGCCAAATCCAATGAGCGAGTATGATATCCTTCGGCAGGCGCCCCAGCGCCTTGTATGTAGGTGGGTTGTACCAATCTTCCCCTCTCAAGCCATATTCCGCCCCGCCAAAGGGTTCTCCGAACATTTCAAACCTGCAAAATCCTTCCTGATCCTTAAACTGAAGCAAATTGTCGCAGGACATGATGCATCGGATATGTTTCTGCTTGAGGTACTGATGTATTTTTTCAACATCCTCCACCAACAAATCCACCGGGTCTTTTTCCCTGCATTTCTCACAAACACCGAGACTTTTGATCTCGTCGTGATCAATATGGATAAACCGCGGAGAAAACACATCGATCACTTCATCAAGAATATCAAAAAGAAGCTCGTAACTCTTCGGATTGGAAGGACAATAAGTATCCGCCCAATCATCGTTCTGCCGTTCTCTGATGTCCGGATTTGTCAACAGCATATAATCACAGTGGCTCAGACAGGAGACCTCCGGTATAATCTCGATTCCTCTCTCCCTGCAATACTGATTAAGCTCTTTCAGTTCTTCCTGTGTGAGATAGGAACCACCGCCGTTGTCCACATGAATACAGTCTTTTCGCCAAGGATAGAGTTCATGCTGTATCTTACATGCCTTGCCGGAGTATTCCGTCAGCTCCGCACAGTATTTTTCCCATGCTTCGTTGATGTCCGGATGTCTTTTATACTCCATCGCGCCATTGATTTCCATAATCAGATAATTGTATTTGTATTTCGTCAGCAATTCATCAACCACAAACTTGAAATCCTCGATATGCTCTCTTCCCGGCACGAATACCCGAAATCCCCGCATCGGACTCTCCGGATAATCAAACAAAAACAGATTGCTCAGTTTGTTTTCCCGCACCAAATTTTCAAGAGTAACAACCGCATACACAAGTCCGCTGTAATCGGTCGCATAAATCTGAATCTCCTTTTCGATGGAAATCACATACATATTCTTTTTCGATTCGTCCCAAAGCGGACGTGTCGTCTTTTCTCCCGGTGTGAATTTGAACTGCTGCGGGATTCCGAGCCGACAAATGATTTTGCGGCATACAACGCAATCCTCCGCATCCTGCTCCTCAGAACGAAGAATCGTTTCTTCAATTCTCTTTTTCAGATATTGGTATTCCTCATCAATCACAATTTCCGCATTCTTTGCAATAGTGACTTTTTGACAGCCCGCTCGGAACACGCGAGGTTTGAAAAACATAAATTTCTTGCACTCCTTTTTCTGTAAATCCCGCTTTCCCCTGCTTTCTGAGAAAACACAGACGCAAAAGCAGCTGTTTTTAGAATTCCCTGTGCGCGCTTTCGCACACAGGGAATTTCAAATTAATCTTTATATATGATTACCACCTGAATTTCACTGCTGTACATCTGGAACAGCGCGGTGTCACCTACTTCAAGGTCGTCCATTGTGCCATACCGGATATTGTCACCTTTGTTTTTGACAACGATCACCTTATAGTTATTGTTCATTTTAAGTTTCTGATCATTATAACCGCTCTTCTCGATCGTGATGTAATTGGAAGTGATCTTCTTCACCGTCCGGATAACTGTCCGATCCTTATAGTTAAAGGAATTATCTTCTGCGGTCAGGATTGTACTCGGATTGCACTGATAATGAATTCTGAACGCCGTGACTTTTTTCTGCTTATCCGTGTTGATGCGGATCGCGTCTCCCTTTTTCAGCTCTGTGAATTTATAGGATATCTGATTCTGTGTATAAACCTTTTCTTCTCCGTCAGGAAGCTCTGCATAATCGGTGCCGGCTTTTGTCGTATAGTACACGCGATGCATAAGATCCCCATCATCGTTTACAGCCTTCGTGACCTTCGAGACAACACTCATAGGAGTCTGCAAAGCGACCGAACCTTCTTGCGCCGTCGCATCCTCCATCAAGAAAAAGGCTGCTTTCTCATCATTCTTTGAGTAAGCATATGCTTCCACATAGTAATATTCCGCCTCTTTCAGCATGCTGCTGCGAACAACCGAAAAATCTTTTTCCTCCGCTGTTTGAACATCGGTTGGCAAAATTACGAAAGGTGTTGAACTTGTGAAATAAATTTCCGTACTAAAACAAGTAAGAGGTGCAACATACCTCCGTCTCGCCATCGTGTTAGTCATGCAGAAGCCGTCTTCATTCTCGGTGAAGGAATCTGCCTTTTTCGCAGTCTCCAGATAATTGATCTGGTTGTCACTGTTGAATTTGACCAGAACCGGCTGGTTAATTTTATATCTTTCCTGATTGCCGTCTTTGTATGCTATTTTGATTTTTTCGCGCAAAGCGGCATCGGTGAGGTTTTTGACGGACTTGCCGTTTACGTTCACACGGTCAGCAAAGCTGTAAGTCGTCAGTTTTCCATCTGTCGTGTAGAATTTTCCGAGCACGTCGTCTTCAAAGTTTTCTTCTTTATCCATGGTATCAACCAAATACATAATGGTCGCGTCAGACTGAGGCTGCTGAGACACATAAGCAATTTTTCCTGTGTGATCCAAAGAAACTTTGATGTTGTCTCCGACTTTTATTGTCTGCAATACGTCCTTTGCGTAATCATTGACTTTATACCCCTTGCTTTCGATGAAAATTTCGTCATCGTCTGTGATAGAGGTAATCGTTCCGGCAGCAGTATTGCTGCTGACATAGACTTCTGTCACATTGCTGTTCTCTTTGACAAGAAGAACGTTGTCGGTCTTGATCTCTGAAAAGTCGATTTTATTGCCTTGTGCGTCAAAAAGCAAAATCGTTTTTTCTTCCGGATCTAAAACCACTCGGTTGGAAGCGTCATTCGTGTCGCTCACGATATAATCCGTCTTGTTGATGGTGCCTGCAACGATCATTTTGTTGTAATCGTTGATCACAATCACGTCGTATGCATTGTCGCGGTTATTGTTGATAAAGGTGAAGCTTCCGTATTTCACTGCTTCAAAGATAGATTCGTCAAAAGCTTTCCATTCTCCGTTATAAATGATGTCAATCGTGGGGGACAAAGAGACTCTTCTCTCCTTGTCGCTGGAATCTTCATAGAGGAAGGTTCCGTCTTTGCAAGAAAGAAAGTCTTCTCTTTCCACGGTCAGCTCGGTATTGTCCACCTTCCGGATGTCAATCAGATTTTTGATTTCGCTGTCCTCGTCCAGCTTATAAACATATTTCACACGGTAGCCGACGAAGTTCTGATCCTCTGACTGACGGCAAGCAAGATGCTCTCCGTTGACAATGATCTCATCTTCGCTTGCCAAAGGTGTATTGCGAACACTTACAAACTCGTTCGCTGTGACAATGCCGGTTCCTCTTTCCATTTTCAGATATCTTGTAAGCGGTGTCACTTCGGGATCTGTTTCATAGCTTCCGCTTTCCCCGTCAACACCGGTTAGTTCTACCAGCGGAATGTCCAGCGCATTGTTGATGATTTTACAAGCGGCATCTCTTTTCAGGATTGTTTCTCCGGAAAGATTGATGCCTTTTAACAAGGAAAGCTCCGATGCTACGGTATAGTATCCGTAAGGATATCCGCCGTTTCTGTCCGCTTTATACTGGTAACCCAGAATACGAATCAGAATAGCAACTGCCTCATGAAAGGAAATCTCGTTATCCGGCCGAAAAGTCTGATCCTCATACCCTTTCAGATAGCCCTTCGCCACCATAAACCCAATCGGACCATATGCCCAGTGATCGGGGCCGACATCTGTGAAATAGGTCTTAGAAGCGCTAAGATCCATATTCAGCATGGAAGCCGCCAGCTGCGAAAATTCTGCACGGGTCAAAGAAATATTGGGATGGAAAGTTCCATCATCATATCCATTCACCAAGCCAATCTGCGTCAACTCCATAATGTCTTCATAATACGGATTATCGGAAATATCCGAGTATCCCTTGTCTGCCGCGAAAGATACCTGAAAAGCGCCCAGCATCGTCAAGGCGGCTGTCATGGCAGCAATGATCCTTTTAAACAAATGAACCCCTCCTGTTCTTATTTGGCTGTTTCTATCACTTTAATCAGCTGATAAATCATCACAGCTGTTTCTGCGCGCGTCGCATTCTCCTGCGGACGGAACGTCTGGTCTTCATATCCGCTGATTAATTCCATTTTCTGCATCATCAAAACAGCGTTCTGTGCATAATCAGATACTTTGTCAAAATCAGCAAACTCATTTTTCACAGACGGAATGTTGTAAAGATGCCCCTGCTGAATGATTGCGCGGTAAATCAGAGTCACGATATCTTCTCTCGTGATGGTGTTTTCAGCGCCGAACTCACTGTCGGAAACACCTTTGATGATACCGTTTGCAGCGGTTCCCGCAATATAGGGATATCCCCAGTAATCCTTCGGTACATCCGTAAAGTTGCATGTTGCGGAAGCGTCCACATAGCCGAACACTTCAGAGAGCATTTTAACAAACTCTGCACGTGTGATGTTATCGTTGGGGCAAAACTTCGTGGATTCTTTTCCCTGAAGGATCTTTCTCTTCACCAAATCGTCAATGGCTGTCCGTGCCCATTCTACATCGGAAATATCGTTGAATGCGACCAATGTTGCATCCCCGATCGGCTTCGGCGTATCCTGATTGTTGTCCTTGATCGGAATCTTGATGGTGCTGCTGCTGCCGCTGCTGCCAGAACCTGATCCGCCAGTTGAACTGGTGTTTTTCTCATCCAGCTTGTCGATATTTGTCACGCAATCCTCCAGATACGAAACAAATTTCGCAACGGTGCTGATCTGTTTTTTGTCTTTCATCAGCTTGCTATAAATCAGATTTGCTCTGCGCTGCCCCAGATGATTCACACGGTCCAGCGTATCGCCGATCTGCAGCTGATCCTTGTATTTCTCCGCAACGCCGCTCAGCTGTGTATAAACGGAAGTGTTTTGAAGTTCTGCAAGGAAAAGATTTTCAAAGAAGAGTGAACGGGCTTTGTCGATGGAATCCAGTTCTGCTCCCCGGAAGAATGCAAACAGCGCCGCTTTGCTGTTGTCATCCAGTTTTTCATATTCCGCATACAGACTGTTTGTCTTGATCTGCAGATATGCTTCATCATAAAAATCAATCAGTTCCTGTTTCACCGAAACGGAAGCTTCGCCGCTTAAGCC
>CAKRUL010000039.1 GCA_934403665.1 uncultured Clostridia bacterium
CATATCACATGAAAGCGAAGAAGGGAAAATTGGCCGCTTACCTTACTTTTTATCAGAAGGATCGGCAGACAGTGACCCGGCGGGAATATCTGACCAAGGGTGAGGACGGAAAGCTTTCGATTACTTTTCGCTGCCGGGAAGAGGAACAGTTTGTAAAAACAGAAATTTCTTTTTCCGGGTTTGGAGCCGGTCAGTGTGAGGTGGAAATTCCCTGCTTTGAGATGTCGGACGGAGCGAAGTCAGGGCGGAAAGTGAAAGTGGCAACCACCTTTTTTTGGTCTCCCGGCTCAATGGACGGCAATTTCAAGCGTATCTTGGAAATTATAGATGCGGCAGGTACAGCGCTGGATAAACCGGATATTCTATGTTTTACGGAAACGGTGTATGACCGCGGCGTTCGGATTCCGTTTGCAGATAAATTTGTTCCGGAAAAGGAACTGCCGCTTTCGGTTTTGCAAAAAAGGGCGGAACAGTATCATATGTATCTTCTTTTTTCAGCTCATGCTATTGACGAAGAGCATTTGCGCCGCAACACAGCTTATTTGATTTCCCCAGAAGGGGAAGAAATCCGAAAATACAACAAGACCCATCTCACGATGGCAGAGCTGGAAAACGGAGTCGTACCGGGAAATGAACTTCCCGTTTTTGACACCTCCTTTGGAAAAATCGGTATTCTGATTTGCTGGGATCAATGGTTTCCGGAGGCGGCAAGGACCTTGCAGCTGAAAGGCGCCGAAATCATTTTCTGGCAGACGGCAGGCTACAATGAGACGAAGCTGAGAGCAAGAGCCATGGACAGTGCGGCGTATATTGTGACGGCGTGCGACCAGAATCCCGGCTTTTGTAATGTGACCGATCCGGACGGAACGGTTATCGAGCGGCTCTACGATTTCAAAAAGGGGTATCATACCGTTGCGATTGATGTGGACAAAAAGTTCTATGAAGCCCAGCTGTCGGTCGGTGACGCATACGGAAGCGGGAAAAATATCTATCCGAATGAGCGCCGAGGGGAAATTTATCAGACGCTGATACAGACATACGCGGGGGACAATGGTACCGGTGATAATGAGCAATCACGAGAAAAGCAATACAAAAGTGTATTATATATGGAAAATTAAAGGAGGAATGAAGCTATGAAAAAAACGTTGGGTTTGCTGCTGGCATGCACAATGGTGCTTTCTGCATTTGCAGGCTGCGGCGGAAACGGCGACAACACACTGTTCAATGAAGAGGTTGCGGCAAAAATCGGCGACACCGGAGGTTTGAAAATGCCTCTGACCGATAAAAACGAAACCATTGAATGGTCGGTTGTGTCAAGTCATGAAGATTTTAACCAATCATGGGTTGCAAACAAATTGAGAGAGATTACGGGAGTGGACGTGCAGTTCCGTGTGGTTCCGAGCGCGACAGCGGCGGAAAAAATGAGTGTGTGGATTGCTTCCAAGGATCTGCCGGATATCTTAAGCGGTCTGACTGATCCGCAGATGAACGATTTGGCAGCTCAGGGTGCTCTGGCGGCGGTTCAGGATTATATTGATGAACTTCCGAATTTCAAAAAGACCTTTGTGGATAACAAAGATAACAGCTGGATTTTCAAATCCTATTCCGCAGCGCATGACGGGAAGCTGTACGGATTTTACGGCTATGACTGGAACCGGGAGATCAACACCGGAGCATCGCTGTATCGGAAAGACATCTTTGACAAACACAATATCCCGATGTGGAACAGTCCGGATGAATTCTACAGTGCGCTGAAGAAACTGAAAGAGATCTATCCTTCTTCCACGCCGTTCACCTCCAAAGCGAAGGAAAATCTGTTCACCAATATCGGTTACAGCTGGGGAATCAAAGCGTTTGAACCGTATTATGATGAAACGGAAAAGGTTTGGAAATACTCCGACACCGATCCTGTTTATAAGCAAATGCTGGACTTCATGAAAAAGTTGTATGATGAAAAACTGCTGGATCCGGAATTTCTGACGATGACGCAGGCAGCATGGACCGCGAAGATGACGCAGGCAGACAAAGCTTTTGTCACTGTGGACTGGATTGGCAGAATGGATATGTTTAAGGAACAGGCGACAATGGTTCCGGATTACGATTTAAGATTTGCAAATCCCATCGGACCGAAGCAGACGATGCCCACCCTGTCACAGCTGTGCTGGGCAAGATATGTCAAAAAGAGCGACCATGAAAAGACCGCCTTCAAGACGCTGGATTTTCTGCTGTCTCCTGCCGGTGCGGAGTTGATTACCATGGGGATCAAGGATGAAACCTATGTGCTGGACGACAAAGGAAAAGCCAAATATATTGAGTTTGCCGAAGGGCAGAAGGTTGCTATGAGCGATCTGGAAGATAAATACGGAATGTTCACCGAGGGGATGTACCTGAAATTTGACCGCAGAAGCATCTATTTCCAGTTCACCGAGAGGGAACAGGAAGCGCAGGATTTCGCAAAGGATCCGAAGCATATGGAACCTTTGGATCCGGTTCTCGCGTTCACGGCAGAGGAACAGGAAAAAATCAACGACTTTAAATCCAAACTGGATAAAGCAGGAAGGGAATTTGTTTCTCAATACATTCTGTCCTCCAGCACCGGCGATGCCGCATGGAATGCATGGGTGCAGAAGGCGAACGGACTGGGTGCGAAAGAAATGGTAAAAATATACAACGACGCGCAGAAGAGATACGATGCGAAGTAAAGCTATTGAAAACCAATGAATAAAACGGGGTTGACCCGAGACAAAAAATAATCCGGCAGAGGCAAAGTCAGTCTCTGCCGGTAAGTCGCTTACAAGGATAAAAACTTGTATTGCGTTGTTAAAGGAGACATTCTATGAAAAAAGTAATATCCATTTTATTAGCGATGACTCTGCTTTTCTCCGTGAACTCTTTTGCAGCATCCGGTGACTCAGAGAATACTCCGAAGGTAGAGATTGTGACCAATCCTGCGGATTGGCAAGTCGTGGAAAGTTTCGGAATGAAAACGGCGCTTGTGAACGGCAGTGCAGCTGACATCGCAAGTGAAAAGCCATACTTGTTTGATAATAAAAATGCGGTGACCAATTGTGCTGATTTGCTTTTGGGTTCGCCAATGATACAGACGACTTTTTCGTATGACAAAAATGTGATTGGAACAGATATACCGGAGGATACCGCTTTTGCTTCCATTTCGATCAATCATCCGGCGGATATTTATATCAGCGTGGATCATAGAAACTGGAATGACGGTTCGGATCTCAGTATTCCGCAAAAGCCCTTATCTGCTTCTTACCTTCCGTGGCTGCGAGAGAATACGACGGCACCGTTCGGAGGCTATGAGAGGGCAGTGACAGCGGACGGAAAGCCGGCGTATTTACATTTATCATCCGGCCGTGTACTGCACCTTTACAAAAAAACAGTGGATGTTGCCGAAGGAGAAACCAAGCTGGTGGAATTCGGCGGACTGGGTGAACAATGCTTGATGTATACCGTTTTTGTCGTTTGGAAGGATGTCTATCAGGCAAATCTCACAAAGACAGAACACGGAACGGTCACCTTTAACGGAACATCTCTGGAAACAGGAAGTTCCACACGTATTTTAGCAGGAGAGAACGCTGCCTTTCAGATCACTCCTGATGAGGGGTATTATATTGACTGGGTGAAGGTCGACGGACAAACGGTTGCAGAGAAGCAGACAGAAGAATATCTTCTGACTATGCAACCGACAGCGGACACTGTAATCGAAGTTTCTTTTTCGGATTCTTATCCGGATGAACACAGCATCAAGCAGAAAATGAAAAATGATTTCAGCACAGGTCTTGTCATTCCGACCGTTGAACTATCGGGTCTTATTTCCACGCTCTTGACCGGAAAAATACTCGATATCGAGATTACACAGAAGGAAAACGGAGCGAAAGAAACCCTGCAAGCACCGGTGGACGGCGCCGGGGCTTACTTTACAGAGTTTTTCCCATCGCTCCCGGGGGATTATACGGCAAAACTGTCGGTTATATTCAGCGCAGCTACTCAGAAAGAGTTGTGGACAGAGGACTTTACCGTTGCTTCCGTGGAAAAGATCAACCAATTGCTGACAGATTTAAATTCTCCGGAGAGAATCACAGCGGAAGAATTTGCAGAACGCATCACGGAAAATGCTGCGGAATATGGCTTTGAAACCGAGTTATTTCCTTTGCTTTCGGCACAGCAACAGAAAAAAATATGCGAAAATATATTGCAGGACAACAATCAGTATAATGCGGAGCTCCTTTTAGAAAGATACGAGACAAACCTGAAAAAGGTATGTTTTTCCAACAACGTTTCCACAGCAGCGATTGAAAAAGCATTGGAAATGTATGTTCAGGAAATGGCCATTCAGGGAACGGATCGCTATCAGGATTACATCAAAATGGCCGGTGAAGAAAAGGCAAAAGCGCTGGAGCCGATGCTGAACCAAGAATATGCAGATCTGAATGCAGTATCTGCCGCTTTTACCCAGAGTATTGTTCTTTACCAATATCACGCGGCAGCTCTTCAGGGAGAACTTCTTTCAATTTTCTCTGATAATGCGGTTATTCTGGGACAGGAGCCAATTGCAACGTTCTTGAATTACTCGTCCGGCAGACAGACGGCAATTCTAAAATATTTGATGAATCAACAAAAGAAAATAAGCACTTTCGCAAAACTGCAGTCCGAGATTCAGTATGCGGTTGAAAATATCAAAGAATCAACCGGAGGCGGTGGAGGCGGAGGCGGAACAAAGCCTTCCGGAGGCGGTTCTTCCACACCGTCTGTCACAGTGAAAGACGACAATGTTCCAAAACCGCCGCAGGATCAAAAAACATCTCCGTTCCAAGACGTTGCAGATACTTATTGGGGTGCAAATGCGATTGACTACCTCTATACAAAAGGGGTTGTTGCAGGAAAAGAAGATCTTTTGTTCCATCCGGAAGATGCAGTCACCCGCGCAGAATTTTTAAAGATGCTGATGGAGTGGTATGACTTAACGAATGCGGAGGCTTCTTGTGACTTTGAGGATGTTCCGAAAGAGCATTGGGCATACTCCTATATTGCTTCTGCTCATGCCTTGGAAATTGTCAGCGGAACCGATGCAAACACTTTCCTTCCGGACAGCACCATAAGTAGAGAAGACATGAGCGTTATGACCTATCGCTTACTGGAATCCAAGGGGATTCTGCCTTCTGAAGAATCGAATAAAACCGATTCTTTCATAGATCAAAAGGAGATCGCCTCCTATGCGCTGAACGCAGTCAAGGCACTGGGAGCATACGGAATTATCCGCGGCTTTGAGGACAACAGCTATCAGCCGAAAAAGACGGTGACCAGAGCGGAGGCGGCACAGATTATCTATAACGCCGCAACCAATTCACATATTAATGATTCCTATTACAACGATTTGGTTGAAAAAGAATATCGGAGTGAGCAACCCAGCTCGCAGGATCCGACATGGGAGACCTCTGACTATGTTCAGGGTGAGATGCCGGCGCAATATATTCCACGTCCGGAATATCAACCCTCTGCAGATGAGATCAGTGTCATATATAAGGGGGAAACACAATTTTTCGGGACCAAACCGCTGTTGCGGGATGACCGGGTGATGATGCCGGTGCGGAATGCTTTTGGAATTTTCGGAATGGATATTTCATGGAACGCGGAGACACAGACGGCAATATGCCGAAATGATGCTTATACCATTGAAATTACCGCAGACAAAACCTCCGCCACAGTGAACGGCGAAGAAATTTCTTTTGACGTTGCTTCCTTTATAGTGGATGGAAGACTGTATGTTCCGCTGCGCTTTATCGGAGAAGCCGTTGGAGCAAACGTGAGTTGGGATGAAGGAAAAAAAGCCGTGATTATCCGATAAGTGATTCGGACAGGAATGAAAGGAGCAATCGAGAATGAGAAAAACAGCATGTCTTCTTATCGCTTTGCTTTTCATGCAAATTCTGCCGATACCTTCCTTGGCAGAAGAGCAGGCGACGCTGAAGTGGCCGGAATATCAAGCATATCCGCCCGAGTCACTTTATGTGGACGATTTAAAAATACTGTTTCGTCCGATTGACGATTACAGTTGCGAGCAAAACCCACCGGATTTTTCATGGCACAAGGTCAATTCGGCGGTAAGCTATGATGTGATTGTCTGCCGCGACGAAGCGCTGACAGATGTTGTGTGTGAAAAAACCGGGCTGGAAAATCCGTTTTACAATTTTTCGGAACCGTTTGAACCCGGCACCTATTATTGGAGTGTGCGTTTTCATACAGAAAGCGGACTATCGGTCTGGCAGCCGGCAAGAAGGTTCTTAATAGAGGATGACGCCTTTCTGTTTCCGGTCAAGGAAATGCCGGAAGTTCTGGAAAATGCAAAGGCGACCGGTCATCCGCGTTATTATACGACCAGAAAAAATCTGAGTGCTTTTCGCGCCAATGCAAAGAGCGGTGATTTGCAACAGAAGGTGCAGGCAGCCTATGAATCCGCAATCGCGAGCATGAGTATGCCGGATTTCAATTACGAGAAAACATATGTTTACGGAGAAGGCGGCACCGCATTGCGTAACCTCTTTTGGAAAGAGGTATATTCCGGGCATGACCGTCTTCACCCGATTACGCTTGCCTATGTTGCAACCGGAGAGAGAAAGATCGGGGAGCACGGTGTGGATTTGCTGATGAAGATGACAAAATTCACATTGCCGCCGTGGGATGAAAATACAGATACATATCTCTGTTTCTATGCAATGTATATGTCTATTTTTTATGACAGCTTGTATGACTTGCTGACACCGGAACAGCGCACAACTGTGCTGGACAAAATTTCAGAGGCAATTCACAAGGCGGACACGAAACTGTTTATTCTGGATTCTTTTACACAGAATCCAAGGGCTTCTCATGAGTGGAACTGCGGACGCTATCTGTTGGCGGCAACCATGCTTACCGTGGGAGAAATTGAAATAGCGGAGGAGCGCGCCAAATTTCTTCTTCCGTATTATATCAATCAGATTTCACCACACCAGGTTGAGGACGGCGGATTCCGGGGCGGAACCGGATATTGGAGATATCACAATGCAGTGATGATGGAGGAATATCTTCGTCGGAGCGGTGTCATCAATGTATTTGACAAAGCATATTATAAGAACCAGCTTTATTTCGGCTTGTATATGCTTCCGACAGGCGCTCCCACCGGGGCGTTCGGAGATGATGGAACCGTTGCGCCGGACTATTATGTTTCAACGATATACAACACGCAGCTGAACCGGCAGAAGAACCCCATCGCCAAATGGGGGATCGAACAGTTAGGTTCGAAACCGCTGAACAATCCCGAAACTTTTGATTATGAAAGCTTTCCGGACATGGAGGCTACTGCACCGTTGCAGCTGGCAAACGCTAAATGCTTTCGTGACAGCGGATATGCTGCATTGCATTCCGATTTGATTGACAAAAACAGGGTTTCTCTGTATTTCCAATCCGGTTGGCTTGGCGGCACATATGGGCATCAGCATCCTGACCAAAACGGTTTTATTTTGAATGCCTATGGAGAAAAACTGGCAATCAACAGCGGATTTTATCCATATTATATGAGTCCGCATCATAAGAATTATAGCAGTAAAACTTATGCGAACAATACCATTACCTATAACGGCGGAAAAGGGCAGCCACTGCAGGACGGAACGGCAAAAGGTCTGATTACCGGTTTTGTGACACACAATGATTTTGATTATGTGGCAGGGGATGCAACAAAAGCTTACAAAGAAGCAAGAGGCGGAACCATTCCGGAAGCCCTGGAAAAAGTGAAACGTCACATTCTTTATCTCCGCCCCGATCTGTTTATTTTTGTGGATGATCTGGCGGCGAAGAAGGGGGAAGAGGCAAGCTTTGAATTTTGGCTGCACGCAGATGAGGATTTGAAGGTATATGAGGATCGCAAGGGTGCAAGAATCACCAAAGGTGATGCGGTGTTAGACGCATCTGTACACTATCCTAAAGCGGTGAGTGCAAAATATATCAGCGGCTTTGCAGGACCGGATCTGGTGCAGTATCCCAAGGAGGTAGACGGCGACACGACCAATACGCCGGATCCGAATCAACCGAAACAGCAGAGGGTCTATTTTGCGACCAAACCGGCAAACCAGACAAAAATCATCACGACTCTGGATGTGCATAAAGCAGATGAAAGCGTTGTGAATATGCGTTCCGAGACTTTTGATCAATATGTGAAGCTGTCCTTCGGAGACGGTAGCATTGCTTATATCAACCTGACGGACGGCAAGACGGTCACTGCGGACAATATTCAGTTCAACGGCGTTGCCGTTTTGAAAAATGAAA
>CAKRUL010000040.1 GCA_934403665.1 uncultured Clostridia bacterium
ACAACCGTTGAAAAAGAGTGTATGATTTTGTAACTATGGGAGGAAAAAATCCATGAAAAAACAGATTCAGATTTTAGAGGGTTCTATCTTCAAAAATTTATTGTTGTTTACGCTTCCGATTGCATTCACCGGGATTTTACAGCTTTTATATAACGCTGCAGATATTATTGTTGTCGGAAGATTTGCGGGGAGCGATTCGCTGGCGGCGGTCGGTTCCACTTCCGCGCTGACGAATTTACTGGTGAACCTGTTTGTCGGGCTATCTGTCGGGACCAATGTGTGTGTCGCGCAGTTCACGGGGATGGGCGGCGAACGCGCCAAACAGCTGATTCAGAAAGCGGTGCATACTTCCGTTTGCATTGCCTTGATCGGCGGACTTTTTCTTTCGGTTGTCGGGATTGCTTTTTCGCATGCTCTGCTTCAGATGATGGAAACACCGCAAAATATTATCGGGGAAGCGGCGCTTTATATGCGCATTATTTTTTGCGGCATGCCGGCGATGTTGGTATACAACTTCGGTGCGGCGATTTTAAGAGCGTCGGGGGATTCCAAGACACCCTTGCTTTTCCTTTCTGTTTCCGGAATCGTCAATGTGGTTCTGAATTTGTTTTTTGTGATTGTCTTTCACATGGGAGCGGAAGGGGTCGGGATTGCTACGGTCACCTCGCAGGTTCTTTCAGCAGTTTTGATGCTGCGCTTTCTGATGAAACAGAAATCCGATTATCGGTTGGTTCTGCGCAAGATCAGGCTGGATGGCAGTATGCTGAAAAGAATCGTGCGGATTGGCGTGCCTGCCGGCTTACAGGGAATCCTTTTTTCCATCTCCAATGTGCAGATTCAATCCTCCGTCAACAGTTTTGGTTCGGCGGTCATCGCAGGCAATGCGGCGGCAGGGAACTTAGAGGGCTTTGCCTATATTACGATGAACGCGACGCATCAGGCGCTGATGACTTTCGTGGGGCAGAACCTTGGTGCCGGCAAGAAACACAGGCTGAAGCAAACCATTGCTCTTGGGTGCTTGCAGGTGACGGCGATGGGAATTTTTATGAGCATTCTTCTGATGCTCTTTGCAAAGCCGCTTCTCGGCTTGTATACGCCGGGGGATGAGGAGGTCATCGGTTACGGAATCCGCAGAATGAATATTATAGTGGGAACTTATTTCCTGTGTGGTCTGATGGATGCGATTGTCGGCGCAACAAGAGGGCTTGGCTCTTCCTTTGTCCCCATGTGCGTTTCGATTTTCGGCGTTTGCGGCATACGGGCAGGATGGCTGCTGACAGCATTCAAACGGTTTCCGACTTTGGAATGTCTTTATCTTTCCTATCCGGTCTCTTGGTTTGTGACTGCTTCCGTGCAATTGGTTTTCTGCCTTGTCATTTTGAAAAAACGGCTGAATTCCGGGAAAATTGCGTGAGAAAGAAACAGCTTTCATTGATTTGACTGATGAAAGCTGTTTTTTGACGTTATGCGCTCCGGGCAAATTTTTTCAGAAGCAATATCAAGCTAAAACTGAGCAAAATCTATTCTTTACTTTTGACAAGAGTTCTGTATAATAAAAAGAAGATTGAGATCAGAAAGGAAAGAGAAAAATGAAGATTTCGGTAAGCTCTTATAGTTTTGCAAGATGGATGAAGGACAAAAATCAATTGGAAACGATAAAATTGGCAAAAGAGTTGGGATTTGAAGCCATTGAATTTTCCGAGATTCTTCCGCATGACGGATCTTCTTTGGAGGAATATGCCGAGAAATTGCGGAAGGAATGTGAACAATACGGAGTGACGATTTGCAATCTTGTTTTTCCGGCAGATTTTGTGAATGGCTGTGACGGGGATAGAAAAAAAGAAATCGAGCGCGTTAAAAAAATGGTGGATGTTGCCGCGATTCTTGGTGTGAAAAGCATTCGTCATGATGCTACCAGTGGAGAAAACTGCAACTCTTTTGATGCCGTGCTTCCGGTGATTGCAGACGCCTGCCGCAGCGTGACGGAATATGCCCAGCAAAAGGGAATCCGGACGATGGTGGAAAATCACGGATATTTTTGTCAGGACTCTTTGCGGGTAGAACAACTTTATAATGCAGTGGATCATCCGAATTTCGGTCTTTTGTGCGATATGGGAAATTTCCTGTGTGTGGATGAAGACCCGGTGACGGCGGTCAGCCGAGTGGCTCCTTATGCTATTCATGTTCATGCCAAGGATTTCTTTGTGAAGTCCGGAAATGAACCGAATCCGGGAGAGGGATTCTTCGGCACACGGGGCGGAAATTATCTGAAGGGCGCAATTATCGGGCAGGGAACAGTTCCGGTGCTGCAGTGTCTGAAAATCTTAAAGCGTGCGAAATATGACGGATATGTAGGTATTGAATATGAAGGATTCGAGGACAATATCGACGGCGTTCGGATCGGACTTGACAATCTGAAACGATACATAGCGATGGCAGAAGAAAACTAAGAACCGAGAGGATGGAACAATAGTTTCCATCCTTATTTTGTATATAAAAAGAACAATGTACCCTGTTCTTTGCTCTCCGTTTGAGGGGAGCTTTTTATTTGTGATAACTTTCGTTGGCAATGATCTTAAATCCGCGGTATATCTGTTCCAGGAGCATAAGACGTGCGAAATTATGGGGAAAAGTCATTTCACTCATGGAAAGGCGGACAGGACACTTCTCTTTGACAGCAGCATCCAGTCCATGGGAGGAGCCGATCACAAAAACCATTTCGGAATACTGTAAAGAGATTTTTGCAATTTGATTTGCAAAGGCAGTGGAGGAACAAGGCTTTCCCTCAATGCACAGTGCAATATTCCGTCCTTTTTGAGAGAGATGCTTTGTAATCTCTTGCCCTTCTTTTTTCAGAACGGTGTCAATTTCGCCTTGTGAGGGCTTTTCCGGCAGAGGGAGATCCGGAAGCTCCACCATGCTGAGACTGCAATAGCGGGAAAGCCGTTTCTCATATTCTGCGGTCAGTTCCCGCATAGCTTTTTCCTTTAATTTTCCGACAGATACGATTTTGATTTTCAGCATCGTTCACTTCTCCTTTGTCCTGCAAAATTTCCGAAAAGGTGTTTTGGATAACACAAAAACAGGAGACGAAGCGAATCGTCTCCCGGATCAAAAACAAACAGTTTCACTCAAAGTGCCTCGCATTGCAACGCCGAGAAGAATATCTTCCCGCACTTTCACATTTTGGCGTTCCAGCGTTTCCGCCGCAGTGCGGTATGCAAGCGCCGGATTGTTTGCGTCTCCGCTTAAATGCCCCAGCATCAAGCGCTTTAACCCTTGACGCGCAAGGGCTGCGGCAAAGTCGGCGCTGATGGGATTGCACAAATGCCCCTTGTCCCCCAAAATTCTCTTTTTCAAAGAATAGGGGCGGTTTGTCTGATTCAAAAGTGCAACATCGTGGTTGGATTCCAGAAACAAGAAATCTCTGCCCTTCACCGTCTGTTCAAAATGCTGTGGAATATGCCCCAAATCGGTGGCTACGGAGGCGGTCTTTTCACCGCAATAGAAGTTATACCCGAAAGGCTCTGCCGCATCGTGGGGCGTTGCAAAGGGTTCCACACCGATTTCCCCGATGTCGAACAGAGTGTTCGCTTCGACAATAATCCGGCGGTGCGGATCCATATCGATTCCGCTTTGGTAAATGGCTTTGTGGGTTCCGTAGGAGGCATATATTTTCATCGGAGTTTGTTTCACCAGTGTTTTTAAAGCATGGATGTGATCCACATGCTCATGGGTAATCAAAAGAGCGGAACAATCCTCCGGCTCCATGTTCAGCGCGGAGAGTCTCTCGCGGATTGCCTTCATGCTTCCTCCGCAGTCGATGAGCAATTTTGTTTTGCCATAGGTCAGCACAAGACAGTTTTTGTCGCTTCCGGAATAAAGCGAGGTGAATTTTGCGTCCATTATTCTTCCACGATCCTTTGAATGGTTCCGCCGACTCCTGAGATTTTTTCAATGACATTCTCGTAACCGCGGTCAATGTGATAAATGTCCATGATTTCGGTGGTTCCTTTGGCGGCAACGCCCGCAACCAGCATTGCGGCACCGGCACGCAAATCGGTGGCGAAAACCGGAGCGCCGGACAATTCCGGAACACCCTCCACAATGGCGGTAGTGCTGTTCACGGTGATGTTGGCACCCATTTTTTTCAGTTCTTCCACATATTTAAAACGATTGTCCCAAATGCTTTCGGTGACGGTGCTTGTCCCATCCGCCAAGGCGAGCAGTGTGGTGATCAGGGGCTGCATATCGGTTGGAAAACCGGGATAGGGAAGGGTTTTCACATTCGCTTTTTTCAAAACGCCTTGATAGAAAACGCGGATGGAATCGCCCAGCTCTTCAATGCCGACACCCATCTCTTCCAGCTTTGCCGTAATCGGTTCCATATGTTTCGGAATCACATTTTTGATCATGAGGTCGCCTTTGCTGGCGGCGGCCATGATCATATAAGTACCGGCTTCAATCTGGTCGGGGATAATCTGATAACGGGATCCCTTCAGATATTCGACTCCTTTGATTTTGATGATGTCGGTTCCGGCACCTTTGATGTTGGCGCCCATCGAATTCAAAAAGTTTGCAAGATCGACAATGTGTGGTTCTTTTGCTGCATTTTCAATCACGGTGAGTCCTTTTGCCTTTACGGCCGCCAGCATGATGTTGATGGTGGCGCCCACCGAAACAATGTCCAGAAACACAGAATTTCCGTTCAGATGCTCTGCGGAGGCAAGCACACGGCCGCCTTTGATTTTCATGTCAGCGCCCAAGGCCTGGAATCCTTTGATATGCTGATCCATAGGACGGGGACCAAGGTCGCAGCCTCCCGGCAGGGAAATTTCAGCAGAACCGTATTTGGAGACAAGCGCTCCCAAAAGGTAATAGGAGGCGCGCATTTTACTGGTATATTCCGCAGCACAGGAGGTGGTGTGCAGCTTTGTGCTGTCAATGCGCAGGGTGGTCGGCTCGATAAAATCCACCTCGGCGCCAAGCTCTCTTAATATTTTTATCATTAATTCCACATCCCGGATAAAGGGGACGTTTTCAATCACACAAGGTTCATCGGACAGGATACAGGCCGGAATCATTGCGACAGCAACATTTTTTGCTCCGCTGATGACAATGTCACCAAAAAGCGGTTTTCCCCCGGTTATCACATATTTCTCCAAAATGATTCACTCCTAAATTCATCAATAAATTATTTCATTACACCGGAAATCCACGAAAAAAGCAAAAAAGAATCTGCCTGTTTCCGGCACTCGTCGCTTTCCAAAATATTCCAAAAAATGGTTCTTCTTTTTTTCTCTATTTTAACTTAAATATTATAGCATTAAAATGAGATTCTGAAAAGGCTTTTTTGTAAAATTAACAAAGAAAGCGTATTTATTTCCGTAAAATTTCAATATTTTGTGAAAGTTCTTCTTCAAAACGGCGAAAAAATTTGATTTTCTTTCGGATTCATACTATACTGAAAAGCATCATCAGGGATGAGAAGATCGTAAAAAGGAGCAAACCATGAAACGAGTCATCAACATCCCCATCTTTGTCTCTCATCAGGGCTGTCCGAATGATTGCGTGTTTTGTAATCAGAAGCGGATTACCGGCATTCGGTCAGAAGAGACGGAAGGGGAAATCAGACAAAAGATAGAACGCTTTCTTACCACTTGCCGAACCAGCGAAGCGGAGAAGGAAATCGCTTATTTCGGGGGAAGCTTCACCGGCATTGAAGCGGAAAAGCAGGCGATGTATCTTCAAATTGCACAGCCCTATATTCAAAGCGGAGAAGTGAAGGGAATCCGTGTTTCCACACGGCCGGATTATATCAATCCGGAGATTTGCGAACGTCTGCACCGGAATCATGTCACAACCATCGAGCTGGGCGTGCAATCCGCCGATGATGAGGTGCTCCGGCAAAATCGGCGGGGCATGAAGGCTTCCGACACGGAAAGCGCCGTGAAGGTCATCCGGCAGTATCCGTTTTCCCTGGGGCTTCAGATGATGACCGGAATGTTGGGCTCGGAGGAAAAGAAGGATCTCTTTACCGCACGGGAATTGATTCGTCTGCGGCCTGATTTCGTGCGGATTTATCCGACGGTGATTTTGCGGGATACGGCACTGTATGAGCGATATCTTCGCGGAGAATATGTTCCGATGAAATTGGAGGACTCCGTGCGGCTTTCCGCCGAATTACTGGATCTTTTTGAGGCGGCAGAAATTCCTGTCATTCGTCTTGGGCTGATGGCAGGTGAGGAGATTCACGAAACACAGGTGGCAGGTCCTTATCATTCTTCTTATCGGGAGCTTGTGGAAAGCTATCGGATCTGCAGAACGGTGGAACAATTTTTACAAGGCAGGCAGACCGAGGGAAAAGTGTTGGAAATCGTCTGCGCCCCTTCTATGGTTTCCAAGGTCATCGGCAATCGGAGAAAAAACGTTTTGCTGTGGCAGGAAACCTATGGTGTCCGTGTCCTTGTGACGCAGAGCCGGGAGGAACCGCATTTCAGAATCCAATTGCTTGAAAGTGCTGACGAAAGTGCGTCAAGACACGTGCAGTGCCCTAACGGTTCAAACAAGTAAATCCACAGGACAAAACGCCTGAAACCGAAGATTTCAGGCGTTTTGCTTTCGTTTGCCGGACATGGACTCTCACGGAATCAGTTTGGTAATCCGAAACAGATTGCTGACCAAAAGCCAGTTCTGGATAAACGGGCGCATGACGTTCCAATACCCTGCTCCCAGCAAATCAAATTCGGAAATGAGATTCATTTTTGCCAGAATACTTCGGACATCTTCAAACCAGACAATATGTTCTCTTCGATTGCTGTCCCAGTATCTGAAATAGGGGCTTTGAGCCGCTTCGTCAAACTGAATCTGCGCATTGTTCCGCGCGGCGATTTGAATGGCTTGCTGGTTGCCGATAGAGGTGGCGCGCGTCTCTCCGCGCATGTAAGGAAGCGTCCAGTCGTATCCGTAATTCGGCACTCCCATCAGGAGTTTGGAAACGGGAATTTCGGTGACAGCGTATTCCACGACCTGTCTCACTTTGTCAACCGGAGCAACCGCCATAGGCGGACCGTAAGTATATCCCCATTCATAGGTCATGAGAAGCACGGTGTCGGCGATCGCGCCGATGGCGGCATAGTCATGTGCTTCGTAAAGCAAACCGGGCTGTGTTGCGGAGGTTTTCGGTGCCAAATCCACGTTGACCCGAAATCCTTCTTGATGCAGCTGACGGGTGATATTGCGCAGAAATTCCAAATAGGCTTCACTGTCCTCCTGATTGACATATTCAAAATCCACGTCCAAACCGTAATAGCCCTTTTGTTTCATGGTTTGGATTATTTCTGCAATGACAGCGTTCTGCAAGGCAAGGTCCTGAAACAGCCGGCTGGCTCTTTCTCCGCTGAAGGTTCCGTCCTCCGTGACGGAGGACAACAGCATAATGGGAGCGACCCGGTAACGCCGTGTCAGTTCAATCAAAGGCTGATCGTCTATTTCAATGAGGGTTCCGCCTGCTGAAACGCCATATCCGAAGATAGTCAGCATGCTGAGATAGGGCAGGGTTTGGCGCAGAACGTTCTTGTTGATATATGGATATGCATAGCCGTTGATCAGAATGTTTCTTGTTTTTTCTCCCTGAAAGGAGATGGTCAGCTGCTCTCCCGGATAGAGGTTGGTATTCAGGGACAGCGATGGGTTGTTTTGCAGAATCGCAGTGACATCGGTGCCATATTGATTGGCAATCCGGGTAAGGGTATCGCCGGGACGAACGGTATGTATGGTATCCGGAAGCAGAATCAGAAGTGACTGACCGACGACCAGCCTGTTCGGGTCGGAAATGGCATTGTCCGATTGAATTCTTTTGGGAGAGACTCCATAGGTTTTTGCAAGCTTCCATAGCGTGTCTCCCTGCGTTACGGTATGAATGATCATGAAATTCCACCTTCCTTTTTGCAGTGCGTTGCTTCCATCCTTGTTTGGGATGGAGCGCTCTATTCCATTCTATTCCAAATTGAGAGCGTCGGTGCCATGTTTTTATGTTACTGATTCGTGACAATATCGGCACAATTACATGACATAAATTGATGTTTTACATAATATATGATACAATAACAGCAAAATGGGAAAGTAGAGGGCTTTCGAATGAAATGGTTTCCAAAGAGCATTGTTC
>CAKRUL010000041.1 GCA_934403665.1 uncultured Clostridia bacterium
ATTCCGTACTGCACCTTCGCAGCAATATCCAAACTCATTTTGAAAGGAAAATTTTTTCTTTTTTTGCAGCTTCGCAACTGTTTCAATCCACAAAGCATTCGGAAGAAAAACGTCATACGGTGTTCCGGACGACAAAAATGTATCATTCTACCTAAATTTTTTTATTTTTTTACAGATTTTATAGCAATTTTAAATAAAATTGTGTATAATAAATATAATAAAGAAGAAATGAAACAGCATTGCGCACGCAAGAAAAAAGCAGAGGTGATGATCATGGACAAAAAAAAGAAAAATCTTCCGACAAAAGAGAATCCGCTTTCCCTGTTCTTAAAAGGAGAAAACTTCCGGGCATACGAATTTCTGGGTTGCCACCGCCATGTCTCAGAAGATCAGGAGGGATTCGTGTTCCGCGTATGGACGCCTCATGCGAAAAGCGTTCATCTTGTCGGTGATTTTAACGGCTGGGACACCGACAGCAATCCCATGAACAAACTTTCCGGAGGGGTTTGGGAAATTTTTTCTGCGGATCCGAACATTTATGACTGTTACAAATATTATATTGAAAGACCGGACGGCTCTTTTGTCTATAAAAGCGATCCTTATGCCTTTCATATGGAAACCCGCCCGGCAAACGCCAGCAAAGTATATTCACTAGATGGCTATCGCTGGAAAGACAGAGCTTACCGCAGCGGAAAAAGCAATAAAAAATACTTACAGAATCCCGTCAATATCTACGAGCTTCATTTCGGTTCCTGGAAGCGTCATGAGGACGGCAATTTTTTCAGCTATTCCGAAATGGCAGACCATTTAATTCCCTATGTCAAGAAAATGGGATACACTCATATTGAGCTGATGCCGATTGCGGAATACCCGTTCGATCCCTCCTGGGGCTATCAGGTGACAGGCTATTATGCTCCGACCTCCCGTTATGGAACGCCCCATGATTTTATGGAATTTATTGATCGGTGCCATCAGGCAGGGATCGGCGTGATCCTGGATTGGGTGGCTGCTCATTTTCCAAAAGACGAAAACGGACTTTATGAATTTGACGGGCAATGCCTGTATGAATATTCCGATCCTTTGAAAAATGAACATCCTGATTGGAATACACGAATTTTTGACTATGGAAAAAATGAAGTGATTTGTTTTCTGATTTCCAATGCGGTTTATTGGATTGAACAGTTTCATATCGACGGTCTGCGGGTAGACGCGGTCGCCTCCATGCTGTATTTGGATTACGGAAAGCGAAATGGGCAGTGGCGTCCGAATATCCATGGCTCCAATGAGAATATGGAAGCGATTGCATTTCTGCGCAAACTCAACACGGCTGTCTTTAAAGCCAGCAAATCCGTTTTGATGATTGCGGAGGAATCCACTGCGTTTCCCATGGTGACCAAACCCGGTTATGACGGAGGACTCGGCTTCAACTTCAAGTGGAATATGGGCTGGATGAACGACATGCTGGAATATATGTCTCTGGATCCGTTGTTCCGAAAAAACAAGCACAAGAACATTACCTTTTCATTGACCTATGCCTTTTCGGAAAACTATATTCTTCCCCTATCGCATGATGAAGTCGTTCACGGAAAATGTTCCATGATCGGGAAAATGCCGGGTGATTATGACGAAAAATTCCATCAGTTACGTGCTTTCTACGGCTATATGATGGCTCATCCCGGAAAAAAACTGAATTTCATGGGCAATGAATTTGCCCAGTTCATCGAATGGGATTTTTCCAAAGAGCTGGATTGGAACCTGCTGGAATTTGAACGGCACAGACAGATGCAGGAATTTGTCCGGCAACTGAATTTCTTCTATCTGGAGCACCCGGCTTTATGGCAAAACGATACGGATTGGGAAGGGTTTAAATGGATCTCCAACGATGACCATGAACAGAGCATCATTGCCTTCCGGCGGATCGACAAAAAGCGGAATGAGCTGATTATCGTTTGTAATTTCTGTCCGGTAAAACGGGAACATTACCGGCTCGGCGTTCCGGTTGCCGGGGAATATCGTCCCGTATTTTCCAGCGACGCCGCAGAATTCGGAGGAACCGGAACAGATCTCAGCGATGTACGCTCCGAAAGCATCCCGATGCACGGATATGACCAGAGCGTGGAACTGACGATTCCGCCCGTGTCTGCCGTCTATTATGAAAGAATCAAAAAAAGAAAAAAATAAGGAGGCTCACCCTCATGTTAGAAATGAGAAGAAAAGAATGTATCGCAATGCTTCTGGCGGGAGGACAGGGCAGCCGCTTAAAGGTGCTGACCGAACACACCGCCAAGCCGGCAGTGCCCTTCGGCGGAAAATACCGGATCATAGATTTTCCCCTTTCCAACTGTGTCAATTCCGGAATCGACACCGTCGGTATTTTAACCCAATATCAGCCTCTGGAGTTAAATGATTATATCGGAAACGGACAATCCTGGGGGTTAAACCGCAATTTCGGCGGTGCGCACATCCTGCCTCCTTATGCCAAAAACAAAAAGTCGGAATGGTATAAAGGGACAGCGAATGCCATCTATCAGAACATGCATTTTATTGATCTGTTTCACCCGGAATATGTTTTGGTTTTGTCCGGCGATCATATCTATAAAATGGACTATTCCAAAATGCTGGACTATCACAAAGAAAAGAATTCCGAGTGCACCATTGCTGTCTTGGATGTCCCTCTTAAGGAGGCTTCCCGTTTCGGCATTATGAACACCAAAGAAGACGGAAGCATTTATGAATTTGAGGAAAAGCCGGAACATCCAAAAAGCACCAAAGCCTCCATGGGGATTTATATCTTCAACTGGAATATTTTAAAGCAATATTTAATTGCAGATGAAAAAAATCCGGATTCCGACAACGATTTCGGGAAAAATATCATTCCCAGTCTGCTGGCGGATCACCGAAATCTTTTTGCCTATTCCTTCACAGGTTATTGGAAAGACGTCGGTACGATTGAAAGTCTTTGGGAAGCCAATATGGATCTTCTGAATCCGGAGGTTCCCTTTCAGATCAAAGACTCCAATTTCAAGATTTATGCCAGAAACTATGCACAACCTTCCACTTTTGTGTCTTCCGATTCGGAGGTGCACAACTCGCTGATTGCGGAAGGTTGCAGCATTTCCGGGAAAATTGAACATTCGATTATTTCCACCGGCTGTAAAATTGCCAAGAATGCAACGGTAACCGACAGCGTAATTATGGGAAATACGGTCATTGAAGAAGGCGCCGTGATACAGTATGCCATTATCGGAGAAAACTGTGTGATTCACAAAAACGCTAAGATAGGCAATCATCCGGAAACAGCCGGTAGCAATTGGGGAATCAGCGTTGTCGGCGCTGAAAAAGAAGTGGAAGAAGCCCGAATCATCCATGCAAATGAAATCATATAGATGGGAGTGTTACGATGAAAGCGATCGGTATTATTTTTTCAAATATATATGATACAACTATGGGAGATTTGACCAAGCACAGAACAATGGCCTCTCTCCCCTTTGGAGGGAGATACCGGCAAATTGACTTTGTTCTGTCCAACATGGTGAACTCCAACATCACGCGTATCGGGGTGATTACCAAATACAATTACCAGTCCTTGATGGATCACCTGGGTTCCTGCTCTGAGTGGGATCTGAACCGGAAAAACGGCGGATTATATATTTTGCCGCCTTACGGAACCGGACATACCAGTATCTATCGCGGAAAACTGGAAGCTCTGTATGGTGCCGTCACCTTTTTGGAAAGATCCAACGATGATTATGTGGTCATGTGCGATTCTACCGTTCTTTGCAATATCAACTTTGAAAAAGTCGTCAATGCGCACATCAAATCCGGCGCAGATGTCACCGTGATCGCCAACCACGAAAAACCGGAATCGGATCGGGATAAACAGGATCTCGTGCTCAAAACAGAGGACAATCGCGTAATTGATTTGGCAGTGAACGCCGAATACGATGATTCGCTGTTCTGCGGCATGGGGATGTTTGTGATTGACCGAAAAATGCTGTTAAAAGCAATTTACGATTCGGTTGCACACGGACTGTTTCACTTTGAAAAGGATTATTTACAGCGGCAGTTTTTGGCACACCGCATTACCATTCAGGTCCATCCGTTTGAACGAACGGTTCTCCGTAACCGGGATATTCCAACCTATTTCAAAAACAACCGGCTTTTAATGCAGGACGAAGTCAGCAAAGACATTTTCCGCGAGGACGCTCCTATTTATACCAAGGTACGAGACGAGGTTCCGACTTTTTACGGAGAGGATGCTGTGGTCAATCATTGTCTGATTGCGGACGGCTGTACCATCAACGGAACGGTTGAAAATTCCATTTTATTCCGAAATGTCACGATTGAAAAAGGCGCTGTGGTGAAAGATTCCATTGTGATGCAAAGTTCTTGTGTCTCGGAAGGCGCAGATATTTATTACACCATTCTGGACAAAGAGGTTCTCATCACCCCCGGAAGGACGCTGATGGGTTCGGAAACTACACCGCTGATTATCAATAAAGAGGAGAGAGTTTAACGCCAATGAAACTACTATATGCAACAAGCGAAGCCGCACCGTTTGTCAAAACCGGCGGACTGGGAGACGTCGCCTATGCGCTTCCCCAGGCATTGTCACAGCAGGAGGACACAGAAATTTGTGTCTTTCTGCCCTGTTATAAAACCATTAAGGACAACCCTTCTTATTCACTGGAATATGTCACACACTTTTTCATGCCGTTGGCATGGAGAGACACTTATGTCGGCATTTTCCGAACCGTGATCGGTCGTGTGACCTATTACTTGATTGACAACGAATACTATTTTTATCGGGACACGGTTTACGGCGATTATGACGATGGAGAACGCTTCGCATACTTTTCCAAAGCAGTGCTGGAATCCTTGCAGTACCTTGACTTTTACCCCGATGTTATCGAGGCGAATGATTGGCAGACTGCTTTGATTCCGCTGTATCTGAAAGCCTTTTTCGCTGCTCTGCCGGCTTACAGCCATATAAAAACGGTATTCACAATACATAATATTGAATACCAGGGAAAGGCACCGGAGGAATTTCTGTCCGAAGTCATCGGTGTGGGTGAAGAGTGGCGTTCTGTCTTGGAATATGACGGATGCATCAATTTCATGAAGGGGGCGATTGTTCTTTGCGACCGTATTTCCACGGTTTCCGAGACTTACTCCCATGAAATCCGCCATGCCTACTACGCTCATGGTCTGGATCCGATTCTGCGGGAGAATGAATATAAAATTCTCGGAATCCTGAACGGAATTGATCCCCAGCTTTATAATCCGGAAACCGATCCCAACCTCTATGTGAATTACAAGGCCGGTGAAATCCAAAAAAAAGCGGACAACAAAAAATTTCTGCAGGAAAAACTGGGCTTGCAGCTACAAAGCGATGTTCCTCTCGTCGGTATGATTACCCGGCTTGTGGCTCATAAAGGGCTGGAGCTTCTGGAATATGTCAATCACCGTTTGATGGATTTGGAGATTCAGCTTGTGGTCATCGGCACAGGAGACGAGCACTATGAAAATCTGTTCCGTTCCCTGGCCGCTTCCTATCCCGGGCGTGTATCCGCAAATATTACCTTTGACTCGGCGCTGGCAAGTCAGGTCTATGCCGGAGCAGATTTGTTTTTAATGCCTTCTAAAAGTGAGCCTTGCGGATTGTCCCAGTTGATATCCATGCGTTACGGAACCATCCCTATCGTCCGGGAAACCGGCGGATTGGTGGACTCGGTCAAGCCGTTGAACACAGAAACGCTGGAGGGGCAAGGCTTCACCTTTAAGACCTTTAATGCGGATGATATGCTGGACGCAATCCGCCGCGGCGCAGAGTTTTGCCATGACGCACAAAAGCACAAACAAGTCATGAAAAATATCATGAGCCTTGATTTAAGCTGGAAACAGTCTGCTGAAAAATATCTGGAAATGTTCCGGCAACTGATTTCATAAGCTTTCTTTGGAAAACTGATGCGGAATCATGTGGTTGAAAAACCGATCTTTTCCGATTGCAATGCGGACAAAGATTCTTTACGATAAAGTGTGTATTATAAATAAGAAGGGACTGACCGAAATGAAATGGAATCAAGAAGAACTGAAAAAGAAATTAAACGAAGAGTGTCTGGATCAATTCGGGTGCTATATGACAGAAGCGACGGACAAACAGATTTACCGAACCGTTTGCAGTGTGGTTCGGGAACTGCTTCAAAAAATGCGGCGGAATTTTGAACGGGATGTAGAAAAAAAGGAAAAGAAACAGGTCTACTACATGTCCATGGAATTTTTGGTGGGGACCTCTCTGAAAAATAATCTTTATCATCTCAACGCAGAGACTGCTTTTGCGGATATTTTGAAAGAACAGAAAATTGACATTAAGACCCTTTATGAAATGGAACCGGATGCCGGACTCGGGAACGGCGGCTTGGGCCGTTTGGCCTCCTGCTATATGGATTCTGCCTCCTCTCTCGGAATCTGTGCCACCGGTTTTTCCATTCGCTATGAATTCGGCATTTTTAAACAGAAAATCATTGACGGCTGGCAAATGGAATTCCCGGACAACTGGCTGGATATGGGAGATGTCTGGCTGAAGGCTCGTCCGGATGACGCCGTCAAAGTCCGTTTCGGCGGAAAAATTGCCGAAAGTTTCGAGGACGGAAAATATCAAGCGCATCATTATGACTATGACGAAGTAATTGCAATCCCCTATGACATGCTGATTTCAGGTTATGACTCCAAAGCGGTAAACAAATTGGTGCTGTGGAGCGCAAAATCATCAAACAGCTTCGACATGTCTGCTTTTTCGCGCGGAGAATATGTCAAGTCTTTGGAGCAGAACACTTTGGCGGAAACCATCTCCAAGGTGCTGTATCCGGCGGATGATCATATCGAAGGAAAGATTCTGCGCTTAAAACAGCAATACTTTTTTGTCAGCGCTTCCCTGCAGAGCATTTTGGCAAAGCATATGGCACATTACGGAACCTTGGACAATCTTGCGGAGAAAGCCGCTGTGCATATCAATGATACCCATCCGTCTCTTTGTGTGCCGGAGCTGATGCGCCTGCTGATGGATGAATACGGATACGGCTGGGATGACGCATGGAAAATCACCTGCGCTACACTGAGTTATACCAATCACACCGTGATGAGTGAAGCATTGGAACGCTGGAATGAAGGCATGTTTTCGGCTCAGCTTCCGCGAATCTATCAAATTGTGTGTGAGATTAACCGCCGTCTCTTGATTCAGCTGAATGAAGTTTATGGCGGAGATATTCCAAAAATTGATTATATGGCGGTCATTTCCCACGGAGAAATTCGTATGGCAAACCTTTGCCTTGCCGCATGCCATAAAGTGAACGGTGTTTCCAAGCTGCACAGCGACATCTTAAAGAACAGCATCTTTCATGATTACTATCATATCATGCCGGACAAATTCACCAACGTGACCAACGGAATCGCATACCGCCGCTGGCTCTGTCAGTCCAATCCAAAGCTGACTGCCCTGTTAGAAGAACTGATTGGTCCGAAATTTAAAAAAGATTCCTCCGCTCTGGAAAAACTGACAAAATACTATGATGACAGCAACGTTTTGAAACAGCTGCAGAAAATCAAACGGGATAATAAAATTGCTTTGGCGCATTACATTTCACAGGCAAACGGCATCAATGTTGATCCGTCGTCTATCTTTGATGTGCAGATCAAACGGCTGCATGAGTATAAACGTCAGCTGTTAAACGCATTGCATATTTTGTATCTGTACAATCAGATCAAAGCAAATCCCTCGGCGGATTTCCAGCCCCGTACCTTTCTTTTTGCCGCAAAGGCTTCTGCCGGATACTATTTGGCAAAACAAATTATCCGCCTGATTTCCGCGATCGGAAACCTGGTCAATTCCGATCCGGCGGTACGGGATAAAATCCGCGTGGCCTTTTTGGAGGATTACAAGGTATCTCTTGCAGAAATCATCATCCCCGGCGCAGAAATTTCTGAACAGATTTCCGTTGCCGGCAAAGAGGCCTCCGGTACCGGAAATATGAAGCTTATGATCAACGGCGCTGTCACCCTCGGCACACTGGACGGAGCAAATG
>CAKRUL010000042.1 GCA_934403665.1 uncultured Clostridia bacterium
CGGTTCCCCCGGCTGTTGTAATGTGCCGGAATAACCGATGCTCAGATTGTCAAAAAATACGGTTCCCGTTCCCCTTTGAGACGGATCATACTGCAAAATATAGAGCTTCCTGATTTTCATAGGCCGCGCAATGTCGGCGGCTATCGGCGCTTCATAATAGTTCCAGTCTGTTGGGGAAATCCCCTGGGTTGTGAAATAGGTGCGTTTGATTTCCCCGTTTCCGTCCTGAATTTCACAGCCGAGCCAATGCGGAACCTTTTGATCCGATTTTACCCACACTCCGAGTTTTGTCGCACTGTCCGGAAGAGAAATTCCTCCATTGTCAAAAACAAGATAAGCACCCTTTTTGTCTGACGTCTCCGATGAAAAATCATAGGTAAGTTTTCCGGCTGTATTCCCCTCCTTCTTTTCTTCTTTGGAGATGGTATAGCCTCCGCTCACATAAGAGGGATACCCGGTAAAAGAACCGTTTGCTTTTTCAAAATTCAGAATATCGGGATCAACCGAGACAGATACTTCCTCGGAGTGGGTGCTCCCCGTCACTCCCTGATAAGTGGCCTTGATCTCGAAAGAGCCGTTCACCAATGAGATGACCTTGTCTCCCTCTTGCCGAATCTTATCCGAAGGAAACGTCACAAATCGGTTGGGGATCATTGCTGCGCGGCCGTTTGCATCGATCCCCTTGACCCAAACATTAAGCGGTTCGCCTTGAACCGGACGATCTGTATAGCATTCCACCAGCAATTTCTCCGGTTTTTCCAGCACTTCAACCTCGCAGAATCCGGAGATATCTTCTAAGGTTCCTGTGAGTCGGAGCGTGCCTGCTTCTGCAGGATAGTATTCCTGCCCCCGGAATTGTCCCTGCACACCGGAGGCGGACAGCTTCACCTGCTGTGCATCAAAATCCATGGGTTTTAAATTCGTGTCCTCCGCACGCATTGCAATCTGCAACGCTGTTCCCCGGAAAACCGTGCGCTCCGGCTCCAGATAAAGCTTGCCGAGCACATTGGTCGGCTGTGCGTTGGATTTCACCCCGATGCCGTTAATCACCGCCCTGTTTTCGGTCGGCTCATTGACAACCTTAAGCGTTCCATCCGCATTTTCTTTTGCTACCATCTGTGTGGAGCCACCCCCGTCAAAATTCATGGCGTCATACGCTCCCAATTCAGACATAAGCTCTCTCAGTTCCTGCATGGTCATCCCGACTGACCGCTTGGTTCTTCCGTCCACCGTTACCAAAATCAATTGTTTTCCCGTCCGGTCAATTCCCACAGCTGTCCGGGGATTGACTCCCCCGACATTATGCGTGTTTTTGGCCGGAATTCCGCCGGTGAGCAGCATCGTTCCGCCCCCGACAGCAGTCTCAAGCGTTCGGTTCGGCGACAGGCTCATCTCGGTTTTCACCGTGTCTCCTACCTGAAAATGATCCAAAAGAAAAGAGTTAAACTCCGGAAGAAAGGTCAGAACATATCCGTTCTCCGGAATCAGCACCGGATCCATATCCTGCCGGATTTCCTTCACGATATTATTTTCCACCACCATCTCTGTGATGTTGTCCTTGGATCCGAGAGAGGTGTTTTGAAAATCCCGAGTGTACATGACAATGCCGTCCAGACTGTCGTATTTATTCAGATGCTTGATCGGCGCAGAATTGCCGTCGGGCGCTGTTACCGTAATAGAGGTTCTGATATACTCGATGATCAGCTTTCCGAATTCATCCTGCACCAAAGATGCCATATTGTCTGTGGTATCGCCGGAGGTCAGAAGCTTCCCGTCCTCCACCATCATGCCGATGGAAGACCCGTGCCCTGCCTGTCCGGTTCGCCAAGAAAAAAAGTCCGCATTCACTGCGGCATCCACATCATTGTTTTTCGCATGCTGCAGAACGGTCTCTAAATTGGATACGCCGTCCGGCGAACGAAGCAGCTTCATCTGAAGGGTGGGTTCGTTCAGATCCGCCGTTATCACGTTAATGTTTTGCCAGCCCTTCTCCGTCAGCCGGACAATATGTTTATGCGTCAGCCCCTTTGCAATCGTTTTTTCTTCCGTCTTTTCATAGCTTGCGCCGCCGGCAAACGTTATCTGCCCGGCAAACAAAAATACCATAACAACTATGGCAAGAATCCGTTTCTTCATCGGTGACCTCCTGTCCGCTGTGGGTTGTTCTTTTTGGGGAAGCAATTGCATTCCCTCACACGATACTTCTATTATAATACAGATTTTATCAATTGTATAGTTCCAATATTCCTCAATTTTGATTGAAATCTGTGTTATTTTAGGGTATAATACAAAAAGACCTGCAAAGCCGGGATTTTATCAATTGTGTTCTGTCTTTGCAAACATTGCATCTTTTGCATTTTGATTTTTAAGCATTAGAGAGTCGAATCTCATATGCCCTGCACACAGAAAGATTCAGCCTGCTTTTGTGATACAGGCCGGCTGTAAGGAGAGGAAAAAACAATGAATCAAAGCCCCAGAATTCTTCTTGCCCTAATGGGCTTATCTATCGGCGGCGCTGAAACACATGTTGTGGAATTGGCAATCGGCTTGAAGGACGTCGGTTTTACTCCTATTGTTGCCTCCAACGGCGGCGTCTATGTAAAGGTTTTGGAGGAAAACGGCATCCGCCATTATCAAGTTCCCCTGAATAATAAAAGTCCATTGAATATGCTCCGCTCATATCAGCGCTTGGAGAAAATTTTAAAGGAGGAACACATTGATCTGATCCATGCACATGCGCGGATTCCTGCCTTTATCCTCGGCTTTCTCCACAAAAAAACGAAGATTCCCTTTGTCACGACGGCACACTGGGTGTTTGATACCAGCTTCTATTTTAAATATCTGACCAACTGGGGACAGTATTCCCTTGCAGTCAGCAATGACATCAAAAAGTATTTAATGGATAATTATCATATTCCGGAGGATCATATCAAGGTTACCATCAACGGCATCTCGACCAAGCGGTTCAATGATAAAATTAATTATTCGCACCTTTTGAAAGAATTGGGGTTGCAGCCGAACAACCGTCATATCGTTTATATCAGCAGGATGGATGTATCCCGCAGTCTTGTTGCGCATCACATCTGTGAAATCGCACCATACCTGTTTGAAAAATATCCGGACATTGATATTACCCTTGTGGGAGACGGAGATGATTTTGCCCAAGTTCAGAAAAAAGTGATTCATTTGCAGGAAAAATACGGGAAAAATAAAATTGTCATGGCGGGCGCCCGCACCAATATTAACGAATTTGTGTCTATGTCTGACTTTTTTATCGGTGTCAGCCGTTCCGTGATGGAGGCTATGGCGGCTGGCAAGCCGGTTATTGTGTCCGGCAACGAGGGCTATATCGGCATTTTTGACCGGGATCAGCTGGAACCCTCCGTTCTGACAAATTTCTGCTGCCGCGGTCAGCAACCAGCCACTTCACAGCTTTTAAAACGCGATCTGACAAAACTGCTGGAACTTCCGGAAGAAAAGCTTCAGGAGTTGAAGGCTTACGGAAAAGAAGTCATTTTGGAACGGTATTCCATCCAAAAAATGACCAATGACAACATTGAAGTTTACAATTTATTTTTAAACCGCTAATCCGTAAAGAAGGAGCATATCTATGATTGATATCTTGATTTCCGGGTTCTACGGATTTAGTAACAGCGGTGACGAGGCCGTTTTACAGTCCATCGTAGAACTGTTAAAAACAAAGAAACCGGAAATAACCATCGGGGCTCTGACACAGAACGGAAAGAATATTTATGTCAGAGGGATTCAACCCGTCAACCGAACCAATCTGTTTCAAATTATAAAAATCATGAGAAAAAGCAAGCTGTTTATCAGCGGAGGCGGAAGCCTGATCCAGGATGTAACCAGTTCACGCTCGCTTTATTATTATCTTGGGCTGATCCTGCTTGCAAAACTACTGGGCACCAAAGTGATGCTTTATGCCAACGGAATCGGCCCTGTGAACGGCAGGTTTAACCGCTGGCTCTCCAAACATATTGTAAACAAGGTGGATTTAATCACTCTGCGGGAGCCGGATTCCCTGCAAGCACTGAAAGCAATGGAAATTACCAATCCGCCCTGTTATGTGACTGCCGATCCCGCAATCGAAATTCCTCCGATCGGAGAGGAGGAAATTGCGGCCTTAAAGAAAAAAGTCGGAATGGATCCGGCGAAACAGACGGTTTGCCTCTCCATCCGAAGATGGGGAAAATACACAGACAAAATGGTGGATATTCTAAGCAAAACCGCCGACCGTCTGATTGAGGAAACCGGCGTGCAGATTTTATTGCTCCCGCTGCATTTTTCAAGCGATTATAAAATCTGTGACCGTCTCCGAAACACCATGAAACATGATTGTCTTCTTCCCGACAGGGATTATCGGGTGCCGGAAATTCTGGGACTGATGAAAGATTCGCAAGCTGTCGTTGGGATGCGTCTGCATTCTTTGATTTATGCGGCCTCTCTGAACGTGCCTGTGGTCGGGATTGTTTATGATACGAAAGTCGAAGGGTTTCTGAATTATATCGGTCAGCCGTTTATGGAAACCGTAGAAGGAATTTCTTTGGAAAGTCTCTTTGAAAAAATAACATACGTCATGCACCGGCGGGATTCCATTGCGCAGGAGCTTGATGAAAGAATGACCGAATTGCGGAAGCTGACCAAAAAAGACGCCGAAATGGCCATTGCCTTTCTGGAATAGAAAGCAACGTTATCTTTTTCCGCATGGAAGGAGGCATTATTTTGACAAAAAAAAATACAGCGGTCAAGACCGTCAGTGTAATGTTTTTGCTGACCTTCTCCGCAAAGATACTGGGGCAGCTTCGGGAAATGCTCTCCGCCAACGCATACGGAACGGGCGATATGGCCAATGCCTATCAAGCGGCTTCTCAGATTCCGCTTCTGTTCTTTGAAATCAGCTTGGGGGCGGCAATCTCCTCCACCTTTATTCCCGTATTTAACGAAATTATGCAGTTGGAGGGTCGGGAAAAAGCCTTTCGTTTTTCCTCCAATTTTGTTTGGATTGTATGTGCGATTGCCACCTTTTTCAGCATCGTCGGGATCATATTCGCCGGTCCGATTATCGGTTTGGTGGCTCCGGGGCTGAATGAAAACGCAACGCATATGGCCGTTAACATTCTGCGGATTATGTTGCCTATTATGATCTTTACAGCGGCATCCTATGCCTTTGCCGGGATTCTGCAATCTTTGGATGAATTTAATACCCCGGCAGCAATGAGTCTGTGCTCCAATCTTTTGGTCATCCTGTATTTCCTTCTGTTAAACCGCTATTTGGGCATCTATGGGTTGGCTGTGTTTGTGCTTCTGGGGTGGGTTCTTCAACTGATCATTCTGATTCCGGCTCTCAGAAAGAAGCAATATCGCCTGTCTTTTGTGTTTCAGCCAAAGGACAGCGGCATTCTCAAAACTGCAAAGCTGGCTCTCCCCGTATTTGTCAGTGTATGGGTTCAGCCCATCAACAGCATGATTAACATCAATCTTGCCTCTCATCTGAACGATGGACAAGCTGTTTCCGCTTTGAGTTATGCCAATAAACTGTATGTTATCATCTCCAGTGTTTTTACGCTGGTTTTGACAAATTATATTTTCCCGAAGATGTCACGGCTTTACACCGCCGGAGACAAAAAGGGAGTTGCGGACGTTCTGCGCGCTTCTCTGCGGGTTGTTGTTCTGATTATTTTACCGATTATGATTTTATTTATGACGCTGGCGACGCCTCTGATCCGCCTGATTTATGAACGGGGTGCTTTTGATGAAACCTCCACACGGCTCACTGCAACCGCACTTCTCTTTTACAGTGCCGGAATGCTGGCGCTCGGACTGATGGAGGTCTTTAATAAAACCTTTTATGCCATGCAGAAATCCAAGATCCCGATGCGGGTATCTATGATCGGTATTGCCCTCAATATTCTTCTGAGTATTGTTCTTTCCAAAAAAATGGGGCTGGGCGGCATCGCGCTTGCCTCTTCCATTGCTATGATCAGCATGGCCTTTCTTTTGGGGTGCCAGATGCGCCGTTATGTTCCTCATCTGTTTGACCGTTCTTTTCTGGTCAATACACTGAAGATTCTGCTTTCCGGCGGTGTGATGACCGCAGTTGTCCTGTTCCTGAATCCGTTTCTTGCCGCACATTTTTCAGGCGGTCTTGTGAAAACGTTTTTATGGCTGGCAATCGCAGCCTCTGCAGGAAGCATTGCCTATCTGATTACCGCTGTTCTCTTCAGAGTAGAGGAGCTTACGATGATATGCAACAAATTTTTGAAAAAAGGAAGTGACTCCGATGCATGACAGCCTTATCCTCGGCTTTTTTCTCCGCATCGCTGCAATATATCAGCAATGCGGTCTGAAACATCTGATCGACCGTATTTTCAATCCGCTGAAAAAGAAGTGGAACGACAGTTTTTTATATGATCTTCTGTTCCTGAAGCCGGCAGAGGATCAAAACTGCAAACTGCTCAGCGGTTTTCTTCGTGTTATCAACGGCATCATCCGCTGGTTATCCAAAAAGCTCCAAGGGTTTTTCCGGCTTTTCAGCGACAGTGCCGTCACATACGGAACCCGAAGCACCGTGAATTATTTTGCCGCACTTTTTCATAAAAGTTTCTTCGGAAGACTTTTTTATCAGTATCTGGAATTAAAAATCCCGGAAGGATACAGCAGCGTCAATAAAAAAGCGGTTTTCTATACCATCGGGACATGGCTTTTGATTTCCATGGCAGGAATTGTTTTGCTGCCGCTGAAATACGCTGTTCTGCTAAGCGGCGGAATCGTCTTTGCCGCATTGGTTTTTGTATATCCGGTTTTCGGGGTTTTCCTGGTTGTGATCGGCGCCGCATTTCTTCCCACAATGGCTTTGGTCGGAATCATTCTTCTGACGTTTGTTTCGTTTGCCGTGAAACTGATGAAACAGCCGAAAAAACCGTTCAAATTGGATCTGACGGGGGGCGCGATCGGCATCTTTGTCGTCATCATTCTGATTTCCAGTCTGTTTTCCTATGAACGAAAGGAAAGTCTCAAGGTTGCCGCTGTCCTTTTGGTATTTATGGCTTTTTACATGCTGTTATATAATTTGATTGAAAACAAAAGACAGCTGAGAGCTTTGCTCTCGATGTTCCTGCTGACCGGACTTGGTGTTTCGCTGATTGGTATTTATCAGAACTTTGCCGGAACTGCAGCCGGAAATGTTTGGATTGATCAGGATATGTTCTCCGACATACAGGGCAGAATCTATTCCACCTTTGACAATCCAAACGTGTTTGGAGAATATCTGCTTTTAGTGATTCCTCTTTCCTTTGCATGGATGATACAAAGGAAGAATCCTTTGGCAAAGAGTGTTGCTTGTATCAATACGCTGTTGCTGTGTTTATGCATGGTGTTCACCTATTCCCGCGGCTGTTGGCTCGGATTGATTTTTGCCGTTGTTCTTTTCACCGCATTTTCCAATAAACATTATTTTGTTCTGTTTGGAATTGTCGGTGCTGTGGCTGTCATGTTCCTGCCCGACAGTATCATGAACCGATTTACCAGCATCGGTAACCTGGAGGATTCCTCTTCTCTTTACCGGTTGTTTATCTATCTCGGTTCTATCGGATTGCTGCGGCATTTCTGGTTCTCCGGCATTGGCCCCGGAACTCCTGCATTCAACCGGATTTATCCCTATTATTCTTACAGCACCATCATCGCTCCGCACTCTCACAATCTATATCTACAGACGTTTATTGAATATGGGCTTGCGGGAATGGTCTCTTTTCTGACCATCTGCTGTGTGTTTTTCCAAAGAGCCTTTCACACCGTGAAGGAATACGGAGAAAACAAAGAGAAAACCATTGTGATTGCTTTGATTTCCGGGATGGCGGGCTATCTTCTTCAAAGTGTATTCGACTATACCTTTTATAACTATAGAATGATATTGATATTCTACACATACCTCTGTTTCGGTTCTCTCTACCGTAAATTTTTATGCATTGAAAAGGAGCAAAAAAATGCTGACACGAGAAGAAATCAAACAATACGCCATTGATATCTGTATTCCGCTGATGGAGC
>CAKRUL010000043.1 GCA_934403665.1 uncultured Clostridia bacterium
TGGTTGCCTCATAACACATCAGCATGGCAATTTCTTTCACCAGTTCGCGGAACTCTTTGCTGCCTGTTTTCTTGTCCCGAATCAAAGACAGCTTGTGAATAATCAGGGGATGATCCATTACATGCAATGTACTCATATTAAACTCCATTCCGCCGCTGTACCGCGGCGCTCTTTTTTATTTTTCTCCCGCATACACGTTCGCAGGAGAGCCGTTTGCCCCTCCAAGCCGGGCGGGCAGACATCGAAAAAGCCTGAATATTCTTCAGACTTTCCCTTTTCTTGCATTCTTATATTATATTTATTTTACTCCAAACCGCGAATTTTGTCAACTCTCTGTTGATGCCTTCCGCCCTCGAATTCCGCAGAAAGGAATGCGTCTGTCACGGACTTTGCAACCTCCACTCCCATCACGCGTTCGCCAAGGCAAAGAATATTGGCATTGTTATGCTGGCGGGAAAGCCTGCCGCAGTATTCGTTCGGACAAAGCGCGGCACGGACACCCTTAATTTTGTTTGCGGCGATGGAGATTCCGATTCCGGTTCCGCAAATCAAAATGCCAAAATCATTTTTGTGATTGACGACATTGCGGGCAACCACCTCGGCAATATCCGGATAATCCACGCTTTCGGTTCCGAAGGTGCCGAAATCCTCCACTTCTATTCCCTGCGCCAGCAAATGTTTTTTGATCTCTTCCTTCATGTGTACCCCGCCGTGATCGGCGCCGATTGCAATTTTCATTTTCTTGTTTCTCCTCTCGTTTTCTCTGCCCGCTCCCGTTCTGCCTGAGAGACTCTGAGATAGCTGGGCTCCACCTGATAATAGGGCTGAGACGCCCCGTTTCGAAACGCTTTTAAGCCTGCCTTCGCCAGAGACGCGGCGTTCTGATAGCGAAACTGCTCCGGCTGAAAGAGAGCATTTTCTCCCATCGCCTTTTGAATTGCTTCCCGATAAACATCAACGCCATCGCCCAAAAAGAGAGTTTTGCCCCCGTCTAAAAATTCCAGAAGCTGTTCCAGCGAAACGGCACAGTCGTCCCAAATCTTTTCTCCACGCTCATAAACCGCACAGTAGACCTGTGAACGGCGCGCGTCCAATATGGGACAGACCCGTATCGGCATCCCCTGTGTGAAACTGTTTTCCGCCAATCCATCAAGTGTGGAAACCGGAACAACCGGTTTGCCGTTCGCATGCGCCAGCGCCTTCACTGTGGCGATTCCGATACGCAGACCGGTGAAAGAGCCCGGTCCTTTCGCGACTGCAAACAGTTCAATTTCCGCCATATCCCACAAGGCCGTTTTCAACATGTGGTCAATCATGGGAAGCAGCTGTTCCGAATGTGTCCTTTTGTGGTTCATGGAAAACTGTGCAATTGTTTTTTCGTCCTCGGCAAGAGCAACGGAGGCTGTCATGCCGGAGGTATCGACTGCAAGAACTTTCATGATTCCTCCTTAAAGGATGCTGATTTTTCTGTCCTCATCCTCCTGTGCTTTGTTGATTTGAATATATATGACGTTTGGATACTCCTCCAAAATGCCGCGGGCATAAGCACCCCATTCAATAATGCATACGGCGCCGCTGTCAAGATACTCCGAAAATCCGATGTCATACAACTCATCCTCATCGCCGATGCGGTACACATCGAAATGAAACACTTTTCCGCTCCGCCCGGTGTATTCGTTAACCAACGTATAGGTCGGGCTGTTCACCACATCCCGGACACCCAAGCCATCGCAAAGCCCCTTCGTGAAAATGGTTTTTCCGACGCCCAAATCGCCGTCCAGCGAAAGAATGTCGCCTGCCTTCAATTCTTTTGCAAGTTTTTTTGCAAAGGCATAAGTTTCTGCCTCACTGTGTGTAATCACTTCCCGTTTCATCTAAAACAACCCTTCAATGCTTCCGTCCGGCAAAAGATCGACTTTCTCGGCAGCCGGAACCTTCGGAAGCCCCGGCATCGTGAGAATCTTCCCGGTCAGAACCGTGATAAAGCCGGCACCCCGATTCACATACAGATCCCGGACAGTGAGTGTGAAGCCTTCCGGCCTTGCCAGCAAAGCCGGATTGTCGGAAAGGGAATACTGTGTTTTTGCCATACACACCGGCAGATTTCCGAACCCATCGCGTGTGAACTCCTCGATTTTCTTAAGCGCCTGCGGCTCATAATAAACATCTTTTCCGCCGTAGATCTCCCGGACAACCGTTTCAATCTTTTCGCGCAGGGGGAGCTGATCCTCATACAACACATGAAAGTCGGATGCGTCCTGCTCCAGAAGATTCACAATAGTCTGTGCCAGCTTTATGCCGCCCTCTCCGCCTTTTGCAAACATCTGCGACAGTTCGCATTTCGTCTGCAAAGACGCACAATATTCCTCCACAAATGCGATTTCCTTCTCGGTGTCGGTGGCAAACTGATTGATGGCAACCACAGGCTCCAAGCCGTATTTGCGGATATTTTCAATATGTTTTCCGAGATTGGGAATTCCTTTTTTCAAGGCCTCCAGGTTTTCCTGTGCCAGCTCGGTTTTCTTCACGCCTCCATTATATTTCAAGGCTTTAATCGTGGCGACAATCACCACCAAAGACGGTTTCAGACCGCCGAAGCGGCATTTGATATCCAGAAATTTTTCAGCGCCCAAATCCGCGCCGAATCCTGCCTCCGTGATAGTGTAATCCGCCAGTTTCAGCGCCGTTTTCGTTGCAATCAGGCTGTTGCAGCCGTGTGCAATATTTGCAAAAGGTCCGCCGTGCATGATGCAGGGAGTGTTTTCCAGAGTCTGCACCAGATTCGGTTTGATGGCATCCTTCAGAAGCACGGTCATCGCGCCCTCTGCTTTCAGGTCGCGTGCGGTAATCATTTCGCCGCTGTAGCTATAACCGACAATAATGTCTCCCAGCCGTTTCTTCAAGTCCTCCAAATCACTGCACAGACAAAGAATTGCCATCACCTCGCAGGCGACGGTGATCATAAAGCTATCCTGCCGCACCACGCCGTCCGCCTTTGCTCCCAGTCCGATGACGACATTGCGCAGAGCACGGTCGTTGATATCCAGCACACGCTTCACCGTGATTCTTTTCGGATCGATGCCGAGCGGATTGCCTTGATGGATATGATTGTCCACCATTGCGCAGAGCAGATTGTTTGCCGCTGTGATGGCATGCATATCTCCTGTGAAATGCAGATTAATATCCTCCATCGGAACGACCTGTGCATAACCGCCGCCTGCGGCGCCGCCCTTCACGCCGAAGGTAGGCCCCAAAGAAGGTTCCCTCAATGCAATCACGGCATTTTTTCCGATTTTGGCAAATGCCTCGCCCAGTCCGACGGTGATGGTGGTTTTCCCCTCGCCGGCCGGCGTCGGATTGATGGCGGTCACTAAAATGAGTTTTCCATCCTGCCGGTCTTCGCGTTCCTTTAAGATTTCCAGCGACAATTTTGCCTTATATTTTCCATAGTGCTCCAGCTTGTCCTCGCCGATCCCCAGTTTTTCCGCAATCCGGGAAATCGGCAGCATTTCCGCATTCTGCGCAATTCTGATATCCGACTGCATGCAAAGACCCCTTTTCTCTTGATTTTTTCGTCAACACCGATCCTGTCGAAAACTTTGGAGCACATTTCTTGTCCGCCGGACGGAGACAAACTCGACCGCCGGGCAAAGAAATGTTTCTCTTACGAGGGTTCCAAAGCATTGTGACAGGGGCATTTTCATCGACTTAAACAGTATATCACAAAAGGACATTGAAAGAAAGAGGGTTGACCATATTTTTCTTTTTTCAAAAAAATTTTAACACAGTGTGTCGATTGATTCGACATTTTTTCCGATCTCTTGCAGGACGAAAAACAGTCATTTCGCAAGAATAAAGAAGAATGGGAGAGCTCATTTAAAAATTCAGCGAAATATGGACAGTTAGGTCCATCCTTACTTTGCGAAAACTTTCTTTTCTCCCGGTATTTCGGACCCCTCTCCCTACGCGTGACGGGTCTTTGTCGACTTTTTTGGGTTGTTTTGAGGGGACAAGCCTGCTATAATGAGGTCACGAAGCAAAACAAAGTCCCACACTTTCCCGGCACATCCCCCTCGGAAAACGACCCCCTTTCTGTTCTCCGAATGTGCCGGGGAGGAGCCTGCTTCGTAAATCATACAAAAAAGGAGGTTCAACATGTTTCACAAGATGGCCTTACATATTTCAGAAGCAATGCAGCAAACCAATCAAGGCCTCAGCAAGGAAAAGGCAGAAGAAATCACCTATGGCTTGGAGATTCTTCTCTATGAAATTTTTCTCTTTGCCGCCGCTTTTTTATCTGCTTTGCCCTTCGGCTTGTTCTTCAACATGCTGTCCGCCGTGACCGGCTATTCCGTCATCCGCGGATTTGCCAGCGGTTCGCATGCCAGAACAAGAGTGCTATGCTGTATCTCCTATTTTATTATGCTGTATACCAGCGTTCTCATCCCGTTTTTTCTGCTGAAAGCCTATTCGTTTCAGCTGATGCTTCTGCTGTTTTGCATTGATATGATTCTTCTTTTGAAATACGCACCGGGCGACACGGCAGAAAACCCCATGACAGATGAAAAAAAAGTGCAGATGAAGAAAATCTTCTCCTGTCTTTCACTGGCAGTGATTTTTCTGGCATCCTTCTTTTTGGGGGAGGTGCTTCCGCTTTATGCAAACAGTTTGCTGATTGCCGCATCCTTCGGATGCCTTATGCCAACCCCTTTTATGTATCGGGTGTTGGGCGGAGAACGCACACTCCCGACCTTATAAAACAGACTTCCGCAGGCGTTTTCAACAGGGCGAAAAAAGCCACTCTATGGAGGCAGAGACCATTGTCTCTGCGGAAAAAGAAAGGAGTTTTTTGGAATGATTGCCAAAGAACTGATTCACGAACTGCGTTTGGGAAAACCAAAGAAAAAGGCCTTTCAAATGCGCTATTACCTTATGACTTATCTGCGGCAGGATTTGTGTTTCCGCTCCCGGACCTATTATGGCATCCGCCTGGAAAAGGAGACCAATCAGGGCACCGAAGAGTTCCTGTTTCCCTGTGTTTCGCAGAAAAAGGAAGAGGTGGTCTCTGTTTTGAACGCCATCTATGACAAACAATCGGCACTGATGGATTCCGCCCCAGCCACGGGCGGTATTCCCGATCTTTATTAACGATCTTTATCGAAAGCGTTTGCTTTTGGGAAGATAAATGCGCAACATACTAACAACAACAAGCAATGGAACAATGAAACAATGGCAGTAGCACTACTGCTAACAAACAAGGAGGTGAACCAAATGAAAAGAATGTTAATGCTGAGCTTAAGTGTGATTGCAGGACTGAGCCTTTTCATTGCACAGATCGCAACCGTTGGAGCTTGCCCCCCCCTCGGTGCTTATCAGCCCGAAGTACCTGCTTCTTTAAAAAAATAAGCTTTGATTACATAAAAAAGCCGGACAAGCATCCGGCTTTTTTGCTGTCCGCGGCGAAGCGGATAAATGCTCCCTCGGATATTGTTTCATCAAAGAAGCTGCCGCAAGATGTTTTCCTTTTGCGGCAGCTTCTTCTTTTGCCCGATCTCTTTTCGGAAAGCAGGAACCGTTCTTGCCGCGCCCATCGGCAGAGCCGTTCCGTTATTTCCTCTTTGCGTGAGACACTTCGATAGACAAATCCTGCACAAATGTTTCGCCTGCACTGGTCTGCAAGGTCAGACGGCTGTTGGTGCTCACAATGCGCTGCACCTCATACAGCCCGATTCCGCTGTGCCCTTCTTTGCCGGAAAAACCCTTCTTCACGATCTTCTCACAGTCTACTGTTCCTGTATAGGTATTTTCAATGTGAATCTTCTGTATGTTTTCCTCCGCCGAGAATTGAACCCCGATTTTTCTGCCCGGCGATTCCGCCGCCGCTTCCAGCGCATTGTCCATCAGTATGCCGAAAATGCGGTCGATCTTCGGAAGCCCCAAGGCATCGGTGTTCACTTCCCCCAAAACAGAAAGCTCAAGCTCGATGTTCTTTGCCTCCGCAATGACCAGCTTGGAAAGAAAGATCCCATAGAAGGCAGGCGCCGCTTTGAAATGCGAATCCACGATGGGAGTGCTTTTACAGATGGAATACTCTCCCTGTGCAATCTGGATCTGTTCTTTCAAGCCTTCCCAATCCTCCAGATAGACGCAACCGTTGATGGACTGAATGAAATTGGGAAAGTCATGCTTGAATTCCCGGAGCTTCTGCAAGGAAAGCTCCATGGATTGTCCGGTCATTTTGAGAACTTCAACCTCTTTCTCCCGCATTGCCAGCTGATTTTGCTTTTTAATATTATAAAGACTGTAAAAAATAATCACAAACGCAGAAAAGAAGTTGAAAAGAATCATGAATGTTGATACATTATTATGCCCGTAATCAAAGTATAAAATATTGGGAACCACTAACATCATCGTAAGAACAATCTGCATAATAACAGCATAACTTTTAGAGGCATTCAATTCCTCCTGCCGCCATTTTCCCTTTTTTAGAAAATATACAATTACCGTCATAATAATTATTAAAAATATCGTCGCAAATCTTAAAGTCACGAAACTAAAGGATGGATCGTCAACAATTTCACTTATCGTTGTATTGATTTTAAAATAATTTAATGTCAGCATAGTTGCAAATTCACAAATAATTGAAATAATCAGGTGCGTAAACGTATAAAGAAACGTTTGAATCAAAGTGCTTTGAATGATAAAGCGGTATCCCACAAACATCGCGACCATTGTGATTCCAAACGATACCAACAAAGTGTTTTGAATCGGAATAAACGTTGGTGTCAAATTAATCACCGTCATAAGGAATACGGCAAGAAACCGTTTTCCGACCGGAACATCCGCTCTGTTATTGATCAACAAAACCAAGTTGACCGATAGAAAAATGATAATAAAGGTAAATGCAATTAAAATTGAATCAAGTATGAACCCCTGCATACGAATAAAACCCTCCAAACTTACCAAACCATATTTTAGTTTTTTCTTCTGATAAGTCAATACGAAAATAGATTTTTTTCCAAAAGATAAATCCCTGCAAACCCTACTGTCTCTATGTTGAGATACATTTATTCCCTGTTTTGCGCTGAAATGACAAAACCTCCTTTAAAAAACAAACTTCCGGCATTGCAACAAAGCAACGCCGAAAGTTCATTGTTCTTTATGTCTGAAAAACATTTTTCAAAAGCTTAAAACGATTTTGAAAAATTCTGCATGCGCAGTCTGTCTGCAATCATTGCTATAAATTCAGAATTTGTCGGTTTTCCGCGATTGCTTTTCACGGTATAGCCGAAAATCTCATTCAAGGTTTCCAAATCGCCTCTGTCCCAAGCAACCTCAATCGCATGGCGGATTGCCCGTTCCACCCTGGTTGCCGTTGTATTAAACTGCTTGGCAACCAAAGGATAAAGCTCCTTTGTGACAGAATTGAGCATGTCTATGTTTCGGAACACTTCCCGAATAGCATATCTCAGATATTGATACCCTTTGATGTGCGCCGGAATGCCGATCTTGTGAATCACATTGGTGATTTTCTGCTCGATCTGCTCGTCCGAATTCGCTTCTCTTACCAGTGCCGCCGGAGGAACCGATGCCCTGTCCGGTCTGGGCGCTTCCATAATTTCCTTTGCCGTTGCTATAATATACTGATTCGAACATGGCTTGGCAAGAAAATAATCTGCACCAAGTTCCACCGCTTTCGTGATGACCCTGTCCAAAGTGATTGCGGAAACCATAATAACGCTCATGCCGCTCAGCAAGCCATAGCTGTTCAGCTGATCCAATACCCACAAACCGTCTGCAAAAGGCATAATAATATCCAGCAACAGAAGATCCGGATTCAGTTTTTCCACCAGTTCCGTAACGCGTCTTCCGTCTTCTGCAATTCCAACGACTTCAAAAGAGCCGTCCTCTTCCAGATCCCTGCACAGATGATCTGTGTATTTTCTATTGTCATCGACAATAAGGACTTTAATCTTTTGCTCCATTGTTCGTGCTCTCCTATTCACTTTACTACAACCATATACTAACAACACGCTAATTATACTACTATTTCCAAG
>CAKRUL010000044.1 GCA_934403665.1 uncultured Clostridia bacterium
ATAAACAAGCTGTAAAAGCCCTTTCGGCAAATGGCAGCCATCTGCAATGATCTCCACCGTCATACCGTCAATCAGATAGGCACTCTCGATAACCCCCAAAGAACGGTAGCCTTGCTTGCGGACAATCGTGGACATGGCACAGTACAGATGCGTGATGTGATTGAAACCGTTTTCATATGCCTGGATGCAATCGTGTTCATTCGCACCGGAATGTCCGATGGACGCGCAAATCCCCTTTTCCTTCAAAAAAGAACCGAATTCAGCCGATTCGGGCAACTCCGGTGCCGCACTCCAGCGGATTATATTTCCTTTGGACCACTCGTAAATTCTTTCGTACTCCTCACGGTTCGGACTTTTGATATAGCGGGGATCCTGTGCTCCTGCATACTGCGGTGCAAAATACGGCCCTTCCAGATGAAGCCCCAGCATTTTGGCCCCGTCATTCTCCATTTCCTTCACCTGCTCAAACACTTGAAAAGTGTTTTTCAGCTCCTCGTTTGTGCTGGTGAGGGTTGTGGGAAGAAGCGCGGTGGTTCCGTATCTTGCATGCATTTTGGCAGCCTCCAGATAGGCCTCTTTGGTTCCGTCCATAAAATCGTGTCCGCCGCCGCCGTGAACATGGATATCAATAAAACCGGGCGCCAGATAATTTTCTCCGGCATCGATCGTCTCTCCGTCAAACCCATCTTTTTGGAAACCGACTCCGACCCCGATTATTTTTCCGTTTTCGATCACCACATATCCGTCATGAAGAATGCGTTCCGGCGTGATGACCTCGGCATGATAAAATGCTTGTTTCATGTATCTTCCGCCTTTCTAATATGCGATTCCCAACCGATCGAGCATAGCATTCCATCTGATCAGGCATTCCTCGGTTGCCTCGTACCCATACATGGAAAATGCCGAACCTTTCGGCAATGCCAACAGCTCCTCTGAAATCTCATGTCTCGGGCGGTAATGGGTTTCCATCACCCAATATCCGTCATACCCGGACTCGATCAATGCCTGAAACTGCCCCTCAAAGTCAACCTGCCCTTCCCCGAAAGGCACGCCCTCCACAGTTCCGTCCGCTCTCTTCACCGCATCTTTGATATGCATATGCACAAAGGAATCTTTGATAAAGGAATAGCCCTCCGGAAAGGGGCGCTCCCCGTCCGGATCATAAATATCGTTTCCGGGATCCCACAAGCCTTTCACTCTCGGACTGTCGATCGCCTTGAGTACCTGCGTCAATGTTTTGGCGTTTGTTGCGAAAACACTGGGGTCAAACTCCAGAAGAATAAAAATATCGTTTTCCTCCGCAATCCGGATGGGCTCCCGATAACGCGCCGCGATTTGATCGAGATAGTCCGAAAGCTCCCCTTTTTTCCAGAAAGGAAACCCGCGGATATACTTTGTCCCCAATTCTTTTGCCAAATGGATGCATTTTCGCAGAATGTCGATGTTTGCACGGATCTCTTCTTCACTGTCGATGTCACATTTATAAAACGGTGCCGATATTCCGCAGCACTCCAAGCCGTAGCGCTGCATGATTCCCTTGATTTTCTGAATGTCCGCCTCTTCCAGCTCGTGAGGTCCTTTTTCCCATACAGAGCGGATTTCCAGACCGGTCAAGCCATACTGCTTTGCCAAAGATGCTGCCTTTTCGATATCCTGAGAAATTTCATCTGTGATGACGCCTCTTTTTAACATGGTTTCCCCCTTAAAAGGCCGCCGACTTACAAGACGGCGGCAGTTTTTGCGAAGCATGGAGGAAAAGAAATCCTATTTCACCTCGTCGAGTGTGACCTCTTTTCCTTCCTCCAGTGATTTCTGAATTGCATTTAACATATAGACCGGCTGTACCAAATCATCAAAGGACAACGGCATTTTCCCGGTATGCAGCATTTCAATCCACTTTTCAAAGCCAAGGCGATAGATGATGGAAATATCCATCTCCATTGTAACGCTTCTTTCGGAACCATAGACGGTCAAAATATAGCTGTATACATTCCCGTTGAAGTGCAAAGAGACCTGTTTGTCCGCATATTTGGCAATCACACAAATATTTTGCGGTTCTATTGCCGTAGCATACACACTCTTCACATCATATCCGAACACAGACAGACACATTTCGCACAAATGAGAACCGTAGAAGAACAGTCCGCCATATTCACTGTTCAAATCCCCCGGGAAATTCATTGCTCCGCCGGTGACCTTTCCTAAGGAGCCGTTCTGAACCTTATTTTGAAGTGCCAGAATCTCATAGTTATATTTCAGCGTAGAACCGCCGGTGATCAGCGTGTTATGCTTTTCCACTGCCGCACGGAGTTTTTGAATATCCTCAACAGAAACCGCCACAGGTTTATCAATCCATACCGGATATCCTGCCTCAATGAAAGGCAGAATGGCAGGAACATGATATGCCCCTCTCCGATAAACGACCATCACTGCGTCCACTTTCCCGATGAATTCTTCCGGCTTTTCCGCAATGAATGCAATGTTGCCCTGCTGTGCCACGTCTTTCGTATGCTGCGGATCGTCATCGTTCCCGTAAATTGCCGCAATCCGTACATCCGGATAGCGATATTCTCCGTTTTCCATCGGCAGATTGCAAAGCTTTGCAAATGCCAATGCATGTGAATTATCAGAACCTAAAATGCCAATACGAATCATTTGTATCATCCTCCTAAAACATAACCTAAGGCCGTGTGAAACACACAGCCCGGTTTTATGTATTTATAATGTTATTTCCCGTTTTTCATCCGAGGATCGATAGATGGCAAGAATCAAATCCACTGCTTTTCTTGCCTCTCTCGGTGTAACCGCAGGCTTTCTGTCATGAATGATAGCGTCCGCCATGTCTTCCAGCGGAATCACATGAGAAGTTCCGGGCAGCTTGGCGGGATCGTCTTTCATCTTAAAGACAGGCGCCTGAATTTCGGGAGCCTGTTCCTCGCTTCCCTCAATGGACCATTGCAGAATTCCCTTGTCGCTGACAATCATAGAGCCCTTTTCACAGTGAATCTCCAAACGGGTATCCTGCGCAGGATAAACTGATGTGGTTCCTTCTATGTTGCCCAATGCACCGTTTTTGAATTTCAGAGATGCAATGGCGGTATCCTCCACATCAATGTCTCTGACCTGTGTTGCGCACCGTGCAAACACACTTTCGACATCACCGGCCATCCAAGTCAGAAGGTCGATGCCGTGAACACCCTGGTTCATCAGCGCGCCGCCGCCATCCAGTTCCCAGGTCGCACGCCAATCTCCGCTGTTATAATACTCCTGGCTTCTGAAATATTTTAAATAGGCATCCGCCAAAATCACTTTGCCGAACCTGCCGCTGTCGATGGCTTTCTTCACCGCTAAAAATTTTGGGTCACAGCGTCTTTGAAACACGCAGCCCATCTTTACGCCGCTCTTCTCAACGCATGCAATCACATCGTCCATCTTTTCTTTTGTAATTTCCATGGGTTTTTCGCAGAAAATATGTTTTCCTGCAGCGGCAGCATCCTTACACATCTGTCCGTGCATTCCGGAAGGTGTGCAGATGGAAACACATTCAATTTCCAGATCGCGGAGCATTTCGCGATAATCGGTATAAACCTTTTTGGCGCCATACTCCTCCGCCTTCGCCTTCGCCCTTTCCTCGATAATATCGCACACTGCGTATAACTGTGCATTGTCCACAACGCCAAGCGCGTCACAATGCAGTTTGGAAATCACACCGCATCCTATGATGCCCCACTTTACCACTCTGCCCATTTTGGTCACTCTCCTCTAATCTCGGTTTTCAGGTTGAATTCGTCCATGCGAATCTCTTTTCCCGTTCTTGCCGATTCATAAATAGCAAGAATGATATTAACGCTCTTCATTGCCTCTTCGCCGGTGATGTATGGATCCCGATCATCCAACACGGCTCTTGCCATGTCTTCCACCTGCAGAATATGCCCCACATTATTGGTGTTATACTGGCAGTTCACGCCGCCCATGCTCCCGGATACATCCGGCTGTTCTACCTTGTTGTCCTTTATCTGCCAACAATAGAAACCCTTGTCCCCGAACATGATACTCCCCTCGGAACCGTTCACCTGGAAAATGGTGTCCAGACCCGGATATGCGGTTGTCGCGCCCTCGATGACCCCCAGTGCACCGTTTCGAAACCGTACGCTGATGACCGCCGTGTCCTCCACATCAATATCCCATACCAGCTTTTCGCAATGGGCGTACACACTTTCGATGCCTCCCATCATCCAATTGATTAAATCAACCCCGTGAATACCTTGGTTCATAAGGGCTCCGCCGCCATCCAGTTCCCAGGTCCCGCGCCAGTCGCCACTGTCATAATACGCCTGATCCCGATAATATTTCAAATAGGCATCCCCCATTGTCACCCTGCCAAGCGTACCGTTCTCGACTGCTCTTTTCGTCTCCTGCGCCGCCATGAAGGAACGCCGCTGAAAAATCGCGCCCAACTTTACACCGTTTTCCTTGCAGGCCTGTATCATGGCCATCATATGTTCCTGCGTGACATCCAAAGGCTTCTCACATAGGACATTGACCTTATGCTTGGCAACTTGAATTGCCACCTGTGCGTGTAATCCGCTGGGCACCAGAATACAGCAGACATCCACTTTTTCCTGATTCAGCATTTCGTCAACATCGGTATACCACGTTTCAAGCCCCTGCTCCTGCGCAATCTTCTTTGCCTTTTCCTCAACGATATCGCAGACCGCCACCAGTTTCGCGGAGGGTGCATTTTGAATCGCATCCAAATGATTGACTGCAATCCGTCCGCATCCGACCAAAGCAAACCTTGCCTGTTTCTCCATTGACTTTTCGCCGCCTTTCCTGACCTTGCTCTCATTATACTATAAATAAAAGAGCATAATTTTATTATCTTGCATTTTTTTTGCACTTTTCTATATTTTTCAACCATGAATCTTTGGCAGAGAAGTACGGGAACAGTATATCATATATCGCCGGAAACTTCAATTTCTCTCTTTCTTTTTTCTTGTCTGCGCATTGGTTGCTTTTTTCTGCGAAGGTATCTCTATATCAAAAATCAGACCGTTTTTATCCTTGCATCCCACACATCGTTTTGCTATAATAAAGCTATGAATTTAACGAAAGAAAAGAGTGTTGCCATGAACATTTTTGATATGATCGGACCCGTTATGGTGGGACCTTCCAGTTCTCATACGGCGGGCGCCGCCCGTGCAGGCTATGTAGCCCGTATGCTTTTGGGAGAAGAGCCTGCCAAAGCAGTGGTTACCTTAAGCGGTTCCTTCGCCCGAACCTATCAGGGACACGGCACGGACCGTGCAATTATCGGCGGAATCCTCGGATTCTCCCCCAGTGATCTGCACATCCGGAACAGCTTTGAAGAAGCGAAAAAGAAACGGCTTTGCTACACATTCCGAATGGAAGATTTGGAGAATGCCTCTCCCAACACTGCCAAGATCGAATTACAGGGAGCGAACGGTTCCGTTATCAGCACGATTATTTCTTCTGTCGGCGGCGGCGTTGTTCAGGTTGTCCGCATCAATGATGCGGATGTTCAGTTCTCTGCGGAGTATCCGACCACAGTGATCTTTAACGATGACAAGCCGGGAATCGTTGCAAAGGTTTCGGAGCACTTTGCCGATCACCATATTAACATCGCTTTTATGCGTCTGTTCCGCAAGGCGGAAGGACAAGAAGCTATTATGGTAATCGAATCGGATCAAAAAGTAGGAGCGAAGATTCTGGAAGCATTGCGGCAATGCGAGCACATCAACAAAGTCATTTCCATTGAACCGTTTTAATCCTATCATCGTCACAAGCAATTTTGATACATAAGGAGTTATTATGAAAGAAATTCATTCCATCCGTGAACTGGTGGAGCAAGCAAATGCACGGCATTGCCCCATCTCTCGCATTGTCATAGACAATCAGTCCATCCAGCTGAAAAAAACGGAGGAAGCCCTCCGGCAGCAAATGCAGGATTCTCTGAAGGTCATGTGGGAAGCTTATCAGAACGGATATCAAGAGATAAAATCCCCCAGCGGTTTGTCCGGAGGGATGGCAAAAAAATATCAGCAAAGCAATGCCAGCGGAAAACTGTTGTCCCCGCTGGCCAAAGAAGCTGTCACCATCGCTCTGTCTATCGCCGAGCACAATGCCTGCATGGGAAGAATCGTGGCGGCTCCGACAGCCGGATCCTGCGGCATTCTTCCTGCTGTTCTTTTTTCCGTGTCCAATGCATTCCATTTGGAACCGGACAAAACACTGGACGCTCTGTTTCACAGCGCCGGTGTCTGCATGGTGATTGCAAAAAACGCAAGTATTTCCGGTGCGGAAGGAGGTTGTCAGGCAGAGTGCGGAAGCGCTGCTGCCGCTGCCGCTTCTGCCGCAGTGGAGCTGATGGGAGGCACCCCTGAGATGAGCGCCAACGCCTGTGCTTTTGCATTGAAATTTGTAATGGGACTTGTCTGTGATCCGGTCGCCGGATTGGTGGAGGTTCCCTGTGTCAAACGCAACGCCTCCGGTGCTGTCAACGCATTGACGGCGGCAGAATTGGCTCTTTCCGGAATCGAAAGCACAATCCCTGCAGATGAGGTAATTGAAGCGATGAAAAATGTGGGAAATATGATGCCCTGCGCTCTCAGAGAAACCGCACAGGGAGGTCTGGCTGCCACCAAAACCGCCTTGGAACTTTCAGAAAGAATTTATGGAAGAATCCTTTAACATAAGATTGATCCCTGCAAAAGGGTTGGAATACGAAAAGAGGAGGTGAAAATTTTCACCTCCTCTTTTTTGACTTTAACTATGATACATCGGTTTTACCGGCTTGCTTTTTTTCAATTCTCACCGGAACATAATGCGCTCGCAATTCCTCAATGATATCGTTCAATTCCCCCCCTAACACAAGCAAAATTCCAACCAGATAGAGCCACAGCATTAATACAATGATTGCTCCCAAGGAACCGTAAATCAAGGAGTAACGGCCGAAATGATTGATATAGAAGGAAAAACCCAAGGTGAGAACAATCCATCCGATCACAGAGAAAACCGTTCCCGGAAGAACATTTCTCCATCTCATTTTGCGGTTCGGAACAAAATAATACATAAACGCCAGCACCACAAACAAATCCGCCAGCACGATCACCCAGCGCAGATTATCCAAAACCGCCAAAGGGATCAGAAGAAATTCAAACCGCGCAGACAGCCATGCCATCATGTTTTTGCCGATGGTAAGCAAGAGCAGGGATAGAATGATGGTCAATTCAATGCCAAAGGTCAGCACAACCGACAGAAAAAAATCACCGATGAAGCCCCTCGGGCGATCCACCCGATACGCCTTATTGATGGCATAATTCAAAGACCGCACTGCACGGGAGGCCGAAAACAGTGTCACAATCAGACCGACAGGCAGCATGCCCGTATGCTGACTGTCCGAAATATACTGAATATAAGTATTGATAACGCGGATTACCTCCTGCGGCAAAAAAGAGGACAAGGTGTCCACAATCTCTGTCTCCGAAAAATTGAAGGAACCGATCAGCGCATTCAAAAAGATCATAAACGGAAAAACGGACAGCAGAAAAAAATAGGCAAGCTGACCGCCGGTCTGTGCAATATCATGGCAAAGAAAACGGTTTATCAGACTTTTTCCCACATACAAAAGCCTGTTATCTGTTTCCTTCACCTCCAAAAAACGTGAAACATCCATTGGGATCCTCATTTCTTTTCAGACAATATAGGAAACCCGTTTCAATCTGCAAAACAGGGTTCGCCTTTAGGATACACCATTTCTGCGGATTTTACAAGAAAATTTCAAATTTTGAACAACCGGCAAGAAAGACATATTTCAAAAAAGACAAGCATAAATATAAAAGACTTATGAATTCAGATGATTTCGGATTCCTTAGCCTGTGATTTTATTGATGGGCAAGGAATTGGTGTTTTTCTTTCTTGCGGTTGACCGACTTTTTCAACAATCCGGCAATTGATCCCATTTTCAA
>CAKRUL010000045.1 GCA_934403665.1 uncultured Clostridia bacterium
CGGGTAACGCTGAAAATATTTTGAGCAAAGAGTTCCGCAGCCTTTTTGTTCTGTTCAGAAGGAGTCATATAGAACATTACCAAAGAAGCAGGGTAAATGGAAACGCCTTTGCGCAGCACATCAATAATACCGCGTTTAGCTATCTCGCCTTGCAAGCGGTCAAGGAATTGTTTGCGTTTGATTTCGCTGGAATCGACTTGCAGCTTGGCCATTTCCTCCGGCTGAGTGGCATTGAGAAAACGGAACAAGCGGACTTCATCAATGGCATAATCCTTGTTATACTCGTTGGGAAGTCCCTGTTCATATCCATTCTGATCCCGCAGCCAATCAACGATCAGCGCTTCAAGCCCCTTTTCTTTGGTATCGGTTATCATAACTTCATCTCCTTTATTGCAAATACGGAGCGATATACGCAGCAAATGTGTTTACTTTTTCAGCTACAACAGGAATCGTAGATAAAATTGTACTTGATGTTTGCAACCCCTGCAGAAGCATATTTAAAAATCTTTTTTTGGGTACAGGCTTAGCTAATTCATCTTTAATTCCTTCAAGAACTTCTCCTATTTCATCAAGTTGCTCTTGTGGAATATCAGTCTGAGAAAGAAGTAAAAGAATCTCGTTTATAAATTTTTGTGCTTCCTGCAAATCAAATCCGTTGTTGTTCTGGACAGCATTTAAGGTTGAATTATTTTGTGAGATATTAACTTGTCCGCCAGAAACAGTAATGTTATATTGATTTTGTTCATCCATGCCGATATCAATCCCTATATGTGTTAAGTAACCGATTATTGTATTTGCAAATGGTTGTATTATATAACTCCCAAACGCTTTTGTCATATCTTGAAATTTGCGAGATGAACAATAACTATTTCCTATCATATAAATGGCATTGGAATTTTCTTGCACTATCTTTAATAGTCTATATGTGTAAGCGACTTCTTCTTCTGGAGTACTTCCGGTAGACAACATTTTTTGCCCATAACTTTCAATTGTCATTCGAATATCTTCTTTAACTTGCTCGTCGGAAGCGACGAAAGGGCAACTGTCAATATAGCTTTTAATTAAGGGAGTTTTATCTATGAATCCAATAAGCATTCCAATTATAGATGCAACCTCCAGATACGAGGCGTTAATTGTACGACTTGCCAAGCATCTGAAATCAAAACTGATTTTTCGTAAATCTTTCTTGTTAATATTCGTCATAATTCACTCCGCAAAAAGGGCAAAAGCTGCCAGTTAATTTCAATATAGGAGATACTTTTGTTTGGCGTTGACAACAGGAATAAGATATGATTTCTAATTCATCAACGACAGGGACTAAAGGGTTTTCATATTCGCGAGATGGTTTATGTGTAACCTTAAAAGAAACAAACGTTTCTTTTGTTTTGCGCTCTATTTGCTTTAGATGTTCATGTAGTATGTCTTGCACTTTATTTTTTGCCATTTTCGAAGCAAGATCGAGCACTTCTTCAGTAAGATAATTTTCACTTTTTAAGCCACATGCGGGACACCACAACTCATATACATCATCCGCCTTATAATCGGAAGCTGATATTTTAAACAAATTTCCGCACAAGGAGCATTGTAGAAGGATGAAACCATCCTCGTCTGTAGGAATAGAAATTTCAAATTTTATTTCATTGCTCATAATGCTTCTTTTTGTTTTTATTTCTTGCTTGTTTGTGAAAGCAACGCAGTGCAATAGCTCGCATCTTTGCATTTTTTAACAAGAGAACTTTTGCTTTTGGATAACGAAAGAACCTTATTTTCTGCAACAATACGATCTATAAGGGCCTTAATTGTTTCTTCCAAACGACTTCCTTCTGAGTAATTTGCAGGAAGTACGAAGTTAACTCTATCTTCTGTCAAAAGATCAGTTGCCGCTTGTTGCTTTTTGCGTTTTCCTTCTTCAAAAACAGCGATTGAAGTTCCGCCTTTATCTTTTACAAGCTTCATGCAGGGAACATCGGTAACGCCATCTCCAAGATAAATCATTCTGGCGAACGGAATACGGCGTTCTTCCTCTGGCTTATATTTGTTAATTTCTCTGTTGTCGGTATCATCTTGGATACCTTTGTTGATTCGAAAAATAAATTGAGTTTTTGTTGTGTAATTTACAGCTATTGCAGGCCAGTCTGCAGCATCATTGTTATCGTAAAGGAAGGAACAGGCATATATTTTTTCAAACTTTTTACCTATACGAGATCCCTCGACAATTTCTTTCAATCCTGAAGAAACAATATAGTGTTCTATTTTTACATTGCACTTTTTTCCATAGTTGTTAATACGCTCAAACCAAGAATCTACTCCCGGAAATAACTCAACATCCTTACCGTAATTACGCAGTGCTTTTCTTGTTGTAGGAATATTGCTATCCTTTGCCTTTTCGATCATATGACGCATATAGCAAAGTATAGGATCAGCTTGATTTTCTTTTGCTATTTTTTCAGATTCTTGCCAAAAGTTTTTTGCCTCTTTTCCCAAGCTTGAAAAGAAACCATACTCTTGCATATTTCCGGGGGAAAGTGTCCCATCAAAATCATAACATATCGCAACTACAATTGGCTTTGGCATATTTTATTCCTCGCTTTCTTCAGTGGATTCTTCTTCGGCGGGATTGTCGTCGGTTTCGGAGATAAGATCGGCGGGATCAAAATCTTCTACTTGAATATTGCGGACATCAACTTGCCCGGTCACCACACAGGCGATCAGGCTGTTTTTGTATTCAAATAGACTGTTTATAATGTTTTTAATTTCAGCAATCAAGTTATCGAATTTTTCATCCTGCATTACCAAATATTGTATAATGTCATATTGCTCTTTTTGAGGTGGAACAGGTAATTTCATATTCAAATAATCTGTTTGCGTCATACTGGGCAATGTTGTTTGTGAAATATAAAAATGATAGTCAAAGCAAGTCGCCAGAAAATAATAAAAATGCAGAAAAAAATTCTTTTTTGCTTTTACATCAAAAGCTGTATCAACATTCCAATATTTTCCTGTAATGTAATGTGGAATATGTAATGTTGCTCCTTTTCGTCCCACCAGTACCGCAGGTCCTTCCTTAAATTCACCGCAGGTCTTGAAACTGCCAGCTCCGCTTCCATAAACAGGAACATTGCCTTCTGTGACAGGATCAGAACCATGATTTATATTTACACAATATTTAGCTTTCTTAACTTCCCAATGTGCAGGGATTTGACCGAGCCAGTCGATGCCGGAGTCTTTCATTTCGGCATCGGGATTCAATCCTTTGGTGACAGCCTGATTAATGATTGCCTGTTTCTGCTCCTGAAGCAAGGCGATCTGTTTCTTTTTAGCACGGATCAGTTTGTTGATCTTCGCCGTCATCGAATCCAGATAACGAACAATCTGCTCCTGCTCGGCGGCGGTAGGAGTCGGAATAGAGACGGTTTTCATTTCTGAATAACGAGTTGTCCATAAATCAGCAACGATACCACGACCGTTCTTGTAATATTCTTCAATAAAAGGAATACTCTTTAACAAATAATGCAAATAACTTCTGTTGTAGTCATTGCGCGGCTTCAAAACAAGGTTTATCAAAGAAACAGATCCATCATAAGCAGAGATCCCGCTTGATCCTTTCCTGTCTGAACGACTGTTTATGACAAAATCTCCAACTTTAACCAATTTACGGTTGTCACCATTGTCCGTTTTGGCAACAGTAGAAATCTGTGGAACAACGCCACCTTTGCTGACAGATAAAGGTGCATATTCTTTGTCTGAAACTTTTTGATTACGCTCTGTAAAAAGCTCCCGTATTTTCACCAACTCCCAATGCGCCGGGATCTGCGGAAGCCAGGGCAAGTTGGTCGCTTTGTATTCCGGATAAGGAGTCATTGTTCTCTGGCTCCTTTTTTACGTTTTGCGACCATTTTTTCCATATTTTCCAATTCTGCAAGATCATCCCTATCTGCCTGCGCCGCATCTTCAGCTTTTCTGCGGGCATCAAAAGCCAAATAACGCTTTCCAACAATTTGCTCCATTGCTTTTTGAGAAATGCTTCCAGCACCTTGCAAAACTTCATAATCGTTGAACATCAAAAGTTGATTCACATTATTGCGCCAGTAATCTATTGTCAGATCATTGCGATTTTTAACACGCAACTCAGCTGATTCCAGGAAAATGACAACCAAACGGTTGAGAGAATCTATTTCGTCTGCAGTCAAATAATTTTTGGAAATAAAAATATCTCCTTTGCGAACAATCGATCCTTTCCAACTGGTAGCTCCGAAATTGGCCGAGGATGCATCGGCACGCTCAAAAACAATTTCAGCAGCAGTTTTGCCGGTGATCGCATAAATAAGTTTATTCTGGGTTTCCGCAAAAAACATTTGCGTTGCCTTATCGTCTTTATTATAATCGCTGCTCAATGCAAAAAGATCACGCACTTTCTGATAAAAGCGCTTTTCCGAAGCCCGAATGTCCCGTATGCGTTCCAGCAATTCATCAAAATAGTCAGGACGCCCATCGGGATTTTTCAGACGTTCATCATCCATGACAAATCCCTTGCGCATATATTCCGCTAAATTGCGGTTTGCCCACTGCCGGAATTGTGTCCCCCGTGGGCTGCGCACCCGGAAACCAACAGCAATAATCATTTCAAGAGAGTAGAAGGCAACTGAATAATTTTTACCGTCAGCGGCAGTTGTCAAGTATTCCTTGACAACTGAATTTTCTTGCAATTCGTTGTCTTTCAAAATGTTATTTATATGAAGGCTGATATTTTGCTTTGAGGTGTCAAAAAGTTCTGCCATCTGATTTTGATTGAGCCAGACCGTTCCATCTTTGGCAAGTAAAGAGATATTGCTTCTGCCATCGACAGTCGAGTAGATGATAATATTGTTCTGCGGAATATCATTCATCTGGCACCTCCTAGAATTTCATCCAGCAATCCCGCAGTTTCAGATTCCAGTTGTCTCAGATCAGCGGTAATTTCATCCAGAGAACGCAATTCGACCGGCTTATAGAAGTATTTGGTAAAGGAAAGTTCGTAACCGATCTGTGTTTTGCTGTGGTCGATCCAGGCATCCGGTACAAATGGCCTTACTTCGGTACTAAAAAATGCTTCAATACCACCGGGATAAAGCAATGGAACCCGTTCATAGTCACGTAAATTACTGTCAGCTTCGCCGGAAACCGCTTTTGCATTTTCATCAACTTCGGTAATCAGCGGGCGCACCTTTTTAAGCAAAGTGGCTTTCAGCTTGGTTGCTTTGGCAAAGGTGTCCCAATCATCCATTGGAATGTTGGCAGGCAGCTCCGCAAGAGCTTTTTCCCATGCTTCCTGATCTTTGGCATTAAAAGTGCCTGCCGGAATTTCCTTAGAAAGATCAATTTTCAACCGCAGCGGACGATCGACGGTAATCAAATGATAACCGAACTCCGCATTGTCAAAGATCTTGCTTTCTTCAGTTTCTGCAAAGTCCAGATAAAGGTCAACAATTCTTTTTCTGATCTCAGGTGTAAATTCACAATTCTTTTTGCCCAGATTTTTTCGCAAAGGTGATTTCATAGCAGTTGCGTCAATCAACTGAACTTTGCCTTTCCGATGCGGAGCTTTGCAGTTGCTGACGATCCAGATAAATGTGCCGATACCAGTGTTATAGAACATATTTTCCGGCAGAGCAATGATCGCTTCCAGATAGTCGTTTTCAATAACAAATCGGCGGGCATTGCTTTCGCCGGAACCGGCATCACCCGTAAAGAGCGAAGAACCATTATGAACTTCTGCAATTCTGCTGCCCAACGCAGTCGAATGTTTCATTTTAGCAATATTATTCAGCAAAAACAACATCTGCCCATCGCTGGACCGGGGCAGCATTTTATATTCCGGATCATCCGCAAACTGGGTTACAAAGCGGGTGTCCTGAATTCCTTTTTTGCCGCCCAATTTGTCCTGATCTACTTTCCATGATTTACCGTAAGGTGGATTGGAAAGCATAAAGTCAAACTGGCGTGCCGGGAAAGCATCTGCAGAGAGCGTTGAACCAAAGCCCATGTGTTCAGCCTGTTCTCCTTCGCCAGAAAGCAGCATATCCGCCTTTGTGATGGCGTAGGTTTCCGGGTTGATTTCCTGCCCGAAAAGGTGAATGGAAAGCTGTTTGCCCTGTTGCGTTGCAAGTTCTTCCAAGCGTTTTTCTGCAATTGTCAGCATACCGCCGGTTCCGCAAGCTCCGTCATAACAGGTATAAGTCCCGTCTTTCAGCTGATCGGCAATCGGCATAATAATCAAATCGGCCATCAATTCAACGGCGTCGCGCGGGGTGAAGTGTTCCCCGGCCTCTTCGTTGTTTTCTTCATTAAAACGACGGATCAGTTCCTCAAAAATCAGTCCCATAGTGTGGTTGTCCAATCCGGGAAGTTTGACTGATCCATCATCATGAAGCACCGGGCGCGGGCTGAGATTGATTGTCGGTGAAACAAATTTTTCAATAACTGATCCCAGAATATCTGCATCAATCATTGTTGCGATCTGATTGCGGAATTTGAATTTATCCAGAATTTCCTGCACATTGGGGGAGAAGCCGTCAAGGTAGGCTTCAAAATCTGTTTTCAGCTGTTGCGCTTTGGCCTTTGATTTAAGATCTTTCAAACAAAATGGAGAACTGTTGCAGAAAGGTTCTCCCGCAATCTGACAAAGAGATGCCGTCTGATTCGTGATTCCGGCTTCATCCAGCTTTTTCTTCATCTCCAGAACGGCAGGTTTCGTTTCTTCAAGGACCGCATCCAAACGGCGAATAACCGTCATCGGCAGAATGACATCTCGGTATTTCCCGCGCACATAGACATCGCGCAGGCAGTCATCAGCAATTCCCCAGATAAAACTGACAATAGAGTTAAAAGAAATACTATCCATCATTCAGCAGCCTTTCCGGATTTTACCCAGGCATCAACTTCTTCCTTCTTGAATTTCCAGTTGCGTCCGATTTGATGTCCGGGCATATTTTTATTTTCGATCCATTTATAAATGGTTTCCCGTCTGGCTCCTAAGTATTCAGCTATCTCTTTGAGTGAAAGCCAACGATCGTCCATGATATAACCTCTATTCCAAATTTATATGTTTTCAAGCCTACAATACAGAATATACTGCCCATTCGCAAAATTACAACCACAAAATAATTGTTTTTAGTGATTTTTAGTGACTTTTCTGTAACTTATCGTTGTCTCTGCTAATAGAAAAAGCCGATCCGAACTCAATGCCCAGACCGGCCGAAAAACAATCAGTAATTTTGCCAGATATTTCCAAAGTGCCAAATTTGCACTTTGAATGACACTTTGAACTTTTACTCCGCTACCACGTACCTTGTGACCGTCGCCAGGAGATCGTCATAATTCCCCGTTGTGGCTTCGGTAAAGAACGCGTCGATAAATGCCTGGGGATAACCGGCTTTGCGCATAGCGGCCCGCCAGCGCCCCAATATGGCAAACGCGTTCCCATCTTCCCCGCCCAGGCGTACCTTGACGTTGGTGATCGGGGCCTGGAAATCGTCCTCGACTTCAGTGGTCAGGCCGCGATCCCGTAAAACGCGCAGAAAGGCCTCTGCCGCTGCGAAGGGATCGTCCGGGAGCGTGTGATCGACTTCCCCAAGTCTGGACAACGTGAGCCCCATATAGGCCGTTTCTGTTTGATTGTTCATATAAGGATTGTCGCGCATCATCCCCTGGACGATTTCCAGCGCTGTTTCTCCGATCACTACCTCGCCGCGATTCAGGATTTTTCCTTCGGGAGTCATTTCGTTCATTCTGATTTTCATTGTGTTATGTTCCTTTCGTTTTATGGGGCCTCGCGGCCCCGCTGTTCGCTGCGTTGATCTTATGCGGTCTGTTCCGCGTTCTTCCAGGCTGCGCAGGCTGGGAGCCGTTTCAGAAGGTGCTGGCGGGTGTTCTTGAACTCGTCGCCGTTCAGCCCCAGGCCGCAGACCAGGAAAACCCGCATGTCGTATTT
>CAKRUL010000046.1 GCA_934403665.1 uncultured Clostridia bacterium
CACCATCGCCACCAATATGGCGGGCCGCGGTACGGATATTATGCTGGGCGGAAACAGCGAATATATGGCAAGAGCCGAAATGGCAAAGAGGGGCTATTCCGAAGAGCTGATTAACGAAAGCGTGGGTCATGCGGAGACCGACAATGAGGAAATCCTGGAAGCGAGAAAAGTATATAATGAACTGCTGGAGCAGTTCAAAGAAGTGATCAAAAAAGAGCATGACGAGGTGGTTGCCGCCGGCGGACTTTGCATCATTGGCACGGAACGGCACGAAAGCCGCCGTATCGATAATCAGCTGCGCGGACGTGCCGGACGTCAGGGAGACCCGGGAGAAACACGCTTCTTCATCTCGCTGGAAGATGACTTGATGCGCTTGTTTGGTTCCGAGCGGATTCTGAACACCATCAATGCGTTGGGCTTGCCGGACGACGAGCCGATTGAACACAAAATGCTCACCTCTGCCATCGAGAATTCGCAGAAACGGGTAGAGGGCAGAAACTTTAATGTCCGTAAGCATGTTCTGCAGTATGACGATGTCATGAACAAGCAGAGAGAAGTGATTTATTCACAGCGTCAGAAAGTTCTGAACGGAGAGAATCTGAAGGATACCATCCTCAAAATGTTGGAAACCTCCATTGAGGATTTGGTACAGACCTATTGCTCCGCAGGAGATTATCCGGACGTCTGGAATATGAATGCAATCTACGATCAGGTCAATGCAAACTTTATGCCGGAGGGAAAACAGCTGACCTTCACGGAGGATGAGCTGAACAACCTCACCAGGGATCATCTGAAAAATATCATCTATGACGAAGCGGTGGAACGCTATGCGGAAAAAGAGAAGCTCTTTGGCGACTCCATGCGTGAGGTAGAGCGTGTTATTCTATTAAGCGTTGTGGACAGCAAGTGGATGGATCATATCGATGACATGGAGCAGCTGAAGCAGGGAATTAACCTGCGTGCATACGGTCAGAAGGATCCTGTGATAGAGTATCAGGTAGAAGGCTATAATATGTTTGAGGAAATGATTCATAATATCGGGGATGAAACGGTTCGCCATATTATGAATGTGGTTCCGAAAGAAAAGATGGAACGCAAACAGGTTGCAAAACCGCTTGCGGCATCGCACGGTTCCGACGGAACGGTTGCAAAACAGCCGGTAAGAGTCGGCAAAAAGGTCGGCAGGAATGATCCCTGCCCATGCGGTTCCGGCAAAAAGTATAAAAAATGCTGCGGATTCCAGCAGAATGAGACAGACGCGTAAACAGATGCCTGTTTTTTGACCGTCTGAGGGATGCTCATTGCGCCCCTGTTAACAAGAAAGCATTTTATAAAATAAAAATTTGAGGAGTGATGAAATGGTTGAATTGGAAGAATTGAAACAGAAACTCTCTTCCATGGAAAAAGACATCTGTGATTTGAGGGATTCACTTTAGCATCCTTGCAGTAAAAAAGGAAATCGATCAGTTGGAAGAACAGACGCAGGATCCTGCTTTTTGGAATGATATTGAGAAATCTTCGGTTGTTCTTCAAAAGAGCAAAAATCTGAAACACAAAGTGGAGCGCTTTGAAGAATTGGAAAAACAGTGGGAAGACACGTTGATGATGACCGAGATGGCTATCGAGGAAGAGGATGAGTCTCTTTACGGAGAATTGCATGAAGCAGCAGAAAAGCTGGAGGAAAATATCTCCGCGATGAAGCTGGATGCTTTGCTGAACGGTCCTTATGATAAGAATAACGCAATCATTTCCCTGCACGCAGGAGCCGGTGGAACGGAAGCACAGGATTGGGTCGAAATGCTGATGCGAATGTATGTCCGCTGGGCAGAACGCCGGGGCTTTCAAACCGAAACGCTGGATTATCTGGCAGGGGACGAGGCCGGCGTGAAGAGCGTGACCATTCTGATTTCCGGTTTGAATGCTTATGGATATTTAAAGGCGGAGAAAGGGGTGCATCGGTTGGTGCGGATTTCCCCCTTTGACGCTTCCGGCAGGCGGCACACTTCGTTCGCTTCGCTGGATGTCATGCCGGAGCTGGACGATGATGTGAAAATTGACATCAATCCGGACGATTTGAAGGTGGACACCTATCGTTCGTCCGGTGCCGGAGGACAGCATGTCAATAAGACGGAATCTGCAATCCGTATCACCCATATTCCCACCGGGATTGTCGTGGCGTGTCAAAACGAGCGTTCCCAGCACAAAAACCGGGATACTGCCATGAAAATGCTGATGGCAAAGCTCATTGAACGCAAAGAGCGGGAGAACAAGGAAAAGATCGAGGATTTGAAGGGGGAGCAGAAGGACATCGCCTGGGGAAGCCAGATTCGTTCTTATGTTTTCCATCCCTATAACCTGGTGAAGGATCACCGCACCGGCTATGAAATGGGGAATATTACGGCGGTCATGGATGGGGATCTGGATGGCTTTATCAATGCCTATCTGATCGCGCAGAGCAAAAAAAGCGAGGATGAATGATGTTTGATAAACTGAACTTTCTGGAAGAAAAATATAAGGAGCTCAACGAACTGATTTCCGATCCCGATGTGATTGCGGATCAGGAGAGATGGCGCAAGCTGATGAAGGAACAGAAGGATCTGACGCCGATTGTTGAGAAATATAAGGAATACAAAAAAGCAAAGGAAACCATTGAGGAATCCTTGGAACTTCTCGGCACGAAGCTTGACAAAGATTTTGAAGAGCTGGTCAAGATGGAATTGGAGGAGGCAAAGGCAAGCATCGGCACCATTGAGGAGGAACTGAAGGTTCTTCTTCTTCCGAAGGATCCCAATGATGATAAGAACGTAATCGTGGAGATTCGGGCAGGAGCCGGCGGCGATGAAGCAGCCTTGTTCTGCGGAGATTTGTATCGGATGTATACCATGTACAGCGATTCCAAGGGGTGGAGCACCGAAGTGCTCTCTGAAAACCCCACCGGTTTGGGCGGATATAAGGAAATCTCTTTCATGATAAAGGGAGAAGGCGCTTACTCCAGACTGAAATACGAGAGCGGTGTGCATCGGGTGCAGCGTGTGCCGGAAACTGAGTCCAGCGGCAGAATTCATACCTCCACCATCACGGTGGCAGTCCTGCCGGAAGCGGAGGATGTGGACGTGGATATCAATCCGGACGATATTGAAGTGGATACCCTGCGTTCATCCGGAGCGGGCGGACAGCATGTCAACAAGACAGAGTCTGCCATTCGTCTGACGCATAAACCGACGGGAATTGTGGTGATGTGTCAGGATGAACGCTCGCAGTTCAAAAACCGGGATAAAGCCATGAAGATTCTTCGATCCAGAATTTTTGATTTGGCACAGCGGGAACACGATGCCAAAATTGCGGCAGAGCGGAAAAGCCAGGTCGGAACCGGAGACCGCAGTGAGCGGATTCGCACCTATAATTTTCCGCAGGGGAGAGTCAGCGATCATCGGATCGGTTTGACGCTTCATCAGCTGGAATCCGTATTAAACGGCAATCTGGATGAATTTATCGATGCCCTGATCACTGCAGATCAGGCGGAACGCTTGAAGCATAACGAGCAGTAATCCGCTTTCGTGCATTGTGAAGCGTAAAATGTTCCTTGCAAAAGGAGTCCGCATATTGTCACAAATGGCTACATAGGATAGCAGTGGGGTGATCGAAAGATGCATGAACTGCTGCTGGGGACAGGATTTGGTTTTTTTGCCGGTATCATCGGTATTCTGATCGGAGGATGGATTGGTTCGAAAAAGCGAAGGCAACCCTACCTTTGCGGTGCCGGCGAAACAGAAGGAAAAACAAAATACAAACGGTATGATATGTTTGCGGAATTCGCCGCAGGACTGCTCCTTGCAGTGATTTGCTTGGCGGGGTGCTTCGCTCCTTGCCGGGCATTTTTTTGGGGTTGCTGTTTCTATTGCTGTTCCGGAATCATTTGCAGATGATAAAGCGAAAAAAAGAGGCAGTCTCCCGCTGTTTTTGGCTGGAGACCTCTCTGTTTTGTATTCCTGTTGGGCTGGCGCTGGGAGCGTCCTGTCGGATGGACGGGAAGCTGGCTGCCGTTGTAACGCTGGCGATTGCCGTCAGCAGCATTCCGGAGGGAATCCGTTTTTTGGGAGAGGACGCAATGCCGATAGAGCAGAAAATCGGCATTGCGGCGGCTTACAGCCTGCTGATTGCGTTCGGCTCTTTTGCCGGAATCCTTTTGAGCTTTGGCTCCTGCGAGGGCATCGCACTTCTTTTCAGCCTGTCGAGCGGAGTTCTTTTGTATCTTTGTGCAGAAATTCTGTTTCGGGAGGACGGAGCGAGCGGCGTAAGAATCCCGATGCTGTTTCATCTTTTGGGGATTCTGCTCGGCTTGTTTTTGGCGGTTTAAAACCATAAGGTGCTCTCCTTGAGAACGCCGCGGTTACAAGTGATTGGGAGATGATGGGTATCAATACGAAAATAATCCGAATAGAGCATGACAATGACCAATTAAAGCCTGCCGCTGACTGTCTGAGAAACGGCGGGCTTGTCGCATTTCCGACAGAAACGGTGTACGGACTGGGGGGAAATGCTTTTTTGGCACAGAGTGCGGAAAAAATTTACCGTGTGAAGGGGCGTCCCTCTGACAATCCGTTGATTGTTCATATCGCCGAGAAGGAAGAAGCGAAGAAAATCGGAAAACAGATTCCGGATTCCTTCGATCGGCTGGCAGAGGCTTTTTGGCCGGGACCGCTGACCATGATTGTGTCCAAAAAAGAGGACATTCCTGCTTCCGTTACCGGAGGATTGGACACCGTTGCCATCCGCATGCCGTCCCATCCGGTCGCCCGAAAGTTGATTGCTTTGGCAGGGTGCCCCGTGGCGGCGCCCAGTGCGAATCTGTCGGGCGGTGTCAGTCCGACACAGGCGAAGCATGTGATTCAGGATTTGGACGGAAAAATTGAATATATCATTGACGGCGGCAGTGCACAGTATGGGCTGGAATCTACGGTCATTTCTCTTGTCGGGGACAAGCCTGTGATTCTCCGGCCGGGGAGCATCACCTATCCTATGATCCTTTCCATATTGCCGGATGCTGTTCTGCATAAGAGTCTTACCGGAACGGTGCAGGATTTGGAGGAGAAGCCCTCCTCACCGGGAATGAAATACAAGCACTATTCGCCGAAGGCGGAGGTTTATCTTCTCTATGGAACGGAGGAGAAAATACAGAAATATATGAGGGAGCATGACGGCGGCACTTGCTGTATGTTCCTGTATGACGAGCAGGAAAAACAGGGCTTTTGCCATGTTTATGAGCTTGGCTCAGAAAAAGATTTGGCTCAAAGCGCATCTCGGGTTTTTGCTTATCTGAGGGATGCGGACGAGAAGGGCTATCAAAAAATATACATCCCTGCCGTGCCGGAAAAGGGTGTCGGACTTGCGCTGATGAACCGGTTGAAAAAGTCTGCGGCAGGAAACAGCATTAAACTGTAACGGAGATTCGGTTCTCCTTATGGAAGGAAGCGGTTACATGAAAATATTGTTTGTATGCACCGGCAATACTTGCCGCAGTCCGATGGCAGAGTATTTGCTTCGGAAACATTTGCAGGATCAAGGCAGCCAGACGGTTCAGGTTTGTTCCGGCGGTCTGTGTGTGGCAGGGGGATCGCCTGCTTCTCCAAACAGCATCGAAGCCCTGAAGGAATGGGGGATCGATTTGAGCGGCTTTCGCTCCAAAACGGTATCTCCGGAAATGATTGCGGACGCAGATCAAATCTTCACGATGACAGAAAGCCATCGGGATGCTCTGGCAGGGGCATTTCCGCAGTTTGCTTACAAGATACAAACCCTGAAAGAGGGCGGAGACATTATAGATCCCTATCTGCAGGATCTTTCGGTGTATCAGGCAACCCGGGATGAGATTGACGCTTGGATCCGGAGACGAATGGATGATGGAAGCATTGGTTGAAATCAAGCGAATGGAACTGCGGCATATTTCGCAGATCGCGGCAATTGAAAAAAAGGCGTTTGCCGACCCTTGGTCGGAGGCATCCTTTCAGGGAGAGCTCGACAATCCCCTGGCGTGTTATTATGTGGCGGAACAAAACGGGCAGGTCTTAGGATATGGCGGCCTGTGGGAAATTGCCGGAGAGGGAAATATCACTAATATTGCTGTGAAAGAGGGCTTTCGGGGGAAAGGCATTGGAAGCGAAATTCTCTGTGCATTGATCCGTTACGCCAAGGCACACGGCTTTCGCTTTCTGACGCTGGAGGTTCGCGTTTCCAACGAAGCGGCAAAATGTCTTTATGAAAAATACGGGTTTCGCCTGGTCGGATTGCGGCGGGGATATTACGCAGACAACCGGGAGGATGACTTGCTGATGACGCTGGAATGGGATGAAACAAAAAAGGGGAGAACAGAATGAAATTATTAGGAATTGAGACCTCCTGCGACGAGACTTCCGCCGCAATTGTGGAGGATGGAAGGAAGGTTCTTTCCAACGCCATCTACACACAGATCGACACGCATAAGCTGTATGGGGGCGTTGTGCCGGAGATCGCGTCACGAAAGCATATTGAAAAAATATCCGCCGTTGTGGATCAAGCTTTTGCAGATGCAGACCTGACGTTTCAGGACATCGACGGCATTGCTGTGACTTATGGACCGGGTCTGGTAGGTGCGCTTTTGTGCGGAGTCTCTTATGCCAAATCCTTTGCCTATGCTTTGCATAAGCCTCTTGTGAAAGTGCATCATATCAAAGGACATATTGCGGCGAATTATCTGTCTCATCCGCAGTTGGAGCCGCCCTTTTTGTGCCTGGTGGTTTCCGGCGGACACAGCCATATCATTGAGGTGTCGGATTATAACACCTATCATATTGTGGCGCAGACCAGAGATGATGCAGCAGGCGAGGCTTTTGACAAGGTTGCACGGGTCATCGGGCTTCCCTATCCCGGCGGCAGTCAGATGGATCGCTTGGCAAAGCTGGGAGACGGCACAAAGCTGGATTTTCCCCGGGTTCATTTCCCGGACAGTCTGGATTTCTCTTTCAGCGGTCTGAAAACCGCGGTAATCAATTATATTCACCGGGTGGAGCAGAGATACGGTATTTCCATTTCACAGCTTGGCGACACCGATATCATCGCGCACGAAAAGTTTGAGGGCAACGGCGTTCGCCAGCATGTCGAGACGGTGACCAAAGCAGATCTTGCTGCCGGCTTTACCCGTGCGGTGGTGGATATTCTGACGGAAAACACCATAAAGGCGGCGAAAGAAAAAGGCGCTCGGAAGATTGCGCTTGCCGGCGGCGTTGCCTGCAACAGTTTCCTGCGCAGTGCGATGCAACGGATCGGAGCACAAAACGGAATGGAGGTATGCTATCCGGAACCGGTTTTATGCACAGATAATGCGGCGATGATTGCCAGCATGGGATATTATCTTTTCCGAAACGGGGAAACCTGCGGTTTGGATTTGAATGCGGTGCCTTATATCAGTATTGAAAAAGGGATGCAGTAACATCGTTACATGTTACTGCATCCCTTTTTCGGAATTCTATATATGATAGCCCGTGGTAGTGACTGCGGCGACCGGATTTCCCAATTCGTCTGTCACATTAATCTGATAATAACTGGTGGTTCGTCCGTTTTTTACGCATCTGGCTTCTGCAATCAGAACTTCGCCCTTTGCTGTGCCGAGAAAGGTGATGTTGGAGCTGAGCGAAACGACGCCGGGGTTCTGCCAGTTGGAGGCGACGGCAAATGCAAAATCCGCCAGCGTGAAAGGAACACCGCCCATCACGTTTCCCATCGCATTTTTGTGAAGTGGTTTCAGCTTCAGACTGCATTTTGCGTAATGCTCTCCGATTTCGTCAATGACGGCGACGATTTTTGTGGCGTATTGATC
>CAKRUL010000047.1 GCA_934403665.1 uncultured Clostridia bacterium
AACGGCTATGACACCTATATCGAACAGGGTGGAGCCAATGTCTCCGGCGGACAGAAGCAGAGGCTTTGTATCGCAAGGGCTTTGCTGAAAAAACCAAAAATTCTGATTCTGGACGATTCCACCAGTGCAGTGGATATGAAAACCGATGCACTGATCCGCAAAGCCTTTCAGGAACAGATTCCGAACACGACAAAATTTATCATTGCACAGAGAATTTCTTCGGTGCAGGATGCAGATCACATCATTGTCATGGACAATGGCGGAGTGAATGGATTCGGCACACATGAAGAATTGATGCAAAACAATGCAATCTATCAGGAAGTATACACCTCCCAGGTGAAAGGAGGGGTGATCCATGAATAAGAAAAAGGGAACACTCAAACGGCTGATGCAGTATGTGACGGAAGGGCACAAACTGCGGTTTCTCGTCGTCCTTGTCTGCATTTTAATCAGTGCGGTCGCCAATGTTGTCGGCTCCATATTTATTCAGGTGTTGATTGATGATTATATATCGCCGCTTCTTTTGGAGCCATCGCCTGTGTTTACAGGACTGCTGAAAGCGATTCTTGTCATGGGAATGATTTATCTGACCGGCGTGGTTTCCACCCTTTGCTATAACCGGCTGATGGTGACCATTTCCCAAAATGTTTTGAAAAACATTCGGGATAAGATGTTTGCCAATATGCAGGAATTGCCGATCAAATATTTTGATACGCATTCTCACGGGGACATTATGAGCCACTATACCAACGATACCGACACCCTGCGCCAGATGGTTTCCCAAAGCATTCCCCAGCTGTTCAATTCCGTTATCACTGTGGTGGCAGTGCTCTGCGCCATGATTGTGATGAGTATTCCGCTGACGGTTCTGGTGCTTCTCTGTGTTGCCGTCATGCTTGTGGTGGTGCGAAAAGTGGCAGGAAAAAGCGGCGCTCACTTTATCAAGCAGCAGCAGGCACTCGGAAAAATCAATGGGTTCATTGAAGAGATGATTGGCGGTCAGAAGGTGGTTAAGGTCTTCTGTCACGAAGAAAAGGCCAAAGAAGAATTTGATCTTCTCAATGAATCGCTGTTTGAAAATGCATACAAGGCCAATAAATTTGCGAATATTATGGGGCCGATTATGAACAATCTCGGCAATTTGCAGTATGTTTTAATTGCGGTTCTGGGGGGCGCCATGGCGGTGACCGGATTCGGCGGCATCACGCTTGGCATGATTGCCTCTTTTCTGCAGCTTTCCAAAAGCTTTTCACAGCCGATCAATCAGATTTCACAGCAGATGAACTCGATTGTTATGGCGTTGGCAGGTGCACAGCGGATTTTTGATTTGATGGATGAAGCCCCGGAGCAGGACGATGGTTATGTGACGCTGGTGAACGCCGAGATGAAGAACGGTCAGCTTACGGAAACCGCGGAGCATACCGGAATCTGGGCATGGAAGCATCCACATGGGGACGGCACGGTCACCTATACAAGGGTGCAGGGCGATGTTCGGCTCTTTGATGTGGATTTTGCTTATGAGCCCGATAAAACCATTCTGCATCATGTTACTCTTTATGCACAGCCCGGTCAGAAGGTTGCTTTTGTGGGCGCTACCGGTGCCGGAAAAACCACCATCACCAATCTGATTAACCGGTTCTATGACATCGAGGATGGGAAAATACGATACGACGGAATCAACATCAACAAAATCAAAAAGAGCGATTTGAGAAGATCCCTTGGAATCGTTTTGCAGGAGACAAACCTGTTCACCGGCACCGTGAAGGACAATATTCGGTATGGCAAGCTGGACGCAACGGATGAAGAGATTATCCGGGCGGCAAAACTGGCAAATGCGGATGAATTTATTCGCATGCTGCCAAACGGATATGAGACACAATTGTCCGGCAACGGCGCGAACCTTTCTCAGGGGCAGCGTCAGCTGATTGCAATCGCCCGCGCGGCGGTGGCGGATCCTCCGGTTATGATTTTGGATGAGGCAACCTCCAGTATTGATACCAGAACGGAGTCGATTGTGGCGCAGGGAATGGATGCTTTGATGCATGGACGCACCGTTTTTGTCATTGCACATCGCCTGTCGACCGTACGAAATTCGGATGTGATTATGGTGCTGGATCTGGGCAGGATTATCGAGCGGGGTAATCATGACCAGCTGATTGCGGAAAAGGGAAAATATTATCAGCTGTACACCGGGGCGTTTGAGCTGGAATAGAAAAGTTTGCAAAATGTTTACAAAGAAAGGATAGACAATCCGAAAATGCTGTGCTATGATAGTGATGTTTTGATTGCTTGAATAATAATCATAGGGTGAGAATATGAAAAAAAGAGTGCTTAAAATAACGGCATTCAGTCTCGGCATCTTTCTGTTGATTTCGGCAGGAATATTTGCCTCCCGGCATTTGATTCACTGTGCAGTGGACGGAGAGCCGGAAATCGATGAATCTCAGTTTCTTCAGGGGACGGCAACCTTGGAGGGGAACAGCAAACAAATCAATGTGCTCTTGATGGCGACGGATTTGGGCGGTGTGCATACAGACAGTATCATGATCGCATCCTATGATAAGGAACGTCAGATGCTGAATATCATAGCGGTTCCGCGGGATACCAGAGTCATGATTCACGATAAGCCATATAAGCTCAACACCGCATATGCACTGGGAAAAAAGGGGCAGAGGCAGGAATTGACGATTCAAAAGATCAATGAGTTTATTCCGCTTCCCATTCATTATTATGCTGTGGTCAATACGAAAGGTTTCCGCAATATTGTGGATATTTTAGGCGGTGTGGAAATCGATGTGCCCATGCGCATGAAATACGATGATCCGGTTCAGGATTTGCATATCGACTTGTACCCCGGACGTCAAGTGCTGGATGGGGATAAGGCGGAACAGTTCTGTCGTTTTCGGAAGGGATATGTCGATCAGGATTATGAGCGCTCCATGGCACAGCAGCAATTTTTAAAAGCCTTGATTGAACAGAAACTGAAACCGGAGTATTTCTTTAAAATCGGCAGCATTTTTCAGGAAATTTCGGAAAACTTAGATACCAATGCCGGTATCGGAGATGTTGCCACATTTCTTCCGTTGATCAAATCGATTCATAACGGCAATACCAATATGTATTATATGCCCGGGGAAGATAAGGTCATTGACGGTGTGTGGTATTTTCTCCCCGACCGCGAGAAAACCAACGAGCTGATTCGGGAAAAATTTTTGAATCAGTCTCCGGTGAAAGCAACAGGCTCGACAGCATCTTAAGAAAAATATTTTTGACAGCTCCTTTGCAAATGGATTGCGGGGAGCTGAACTTTTAGCGAATCCGGTAAAAAAAAGTTGAATTTTGGGGCGGATATGGTATAATAAACACAGAAAGCCTTGCTTTGCAAGCCTTTGGGCGTTGCCCTTATCGCGCTTTGCGCGACCTGTGATATTGACGGCTGCGGAAAAATGTCCTTGCGAGCAAACATTTTTCCTTATGGTATAATAAACACAGAAAGCCTTGCTTTGCAAGTCTTTGGGCGTTGCCCTATCGCACATACTTTGTGCGGATCTTACCGATATTTCGCAAGAATATCACCTTATCAACAGAGACGGTATTGGAATCCCTGCCATGCAGGAAATCAAGACAAAATGATGGAGCGGAAACGATGAATGTTAAGAAATATATCAAAATTGTTTTATTAGCTGTTGTGATTTGTGCAACGGTGTTGGGGGCGGTGTATGCTTCCAGCTGCTTTATGAATGGCGGCGGAATGGGAAACGCACTGTCGAAGCAAAACAAGGAAAAAAGAGTGAATGTTCTTTTAATGGCTACCGACAAGGGCGGTTTACTGACGGATACCATGATTATTGCTTCTTTTGACAAAGAGCGCAATATGTTAAATATGCTTTCTCTTCCGAGAGATACCAAGATTACAATCAACAACAAAACGCAAAAGCTGAATGCGGCGTATGCGTTCGGAGAGAAGGGGAAACGGCAGGAGTTGGCGATTCAGAAGATTAAGGAAATTGTCAATCTCCCGATTCATTATTATGCGGTTGTGGATCCGGAAGGATTCGGGAAAATCGTTGATATTCTGGGCGGTGTTGAAATCGATGTGCCGCAAAGAATGAAATATGACGATCCGGCACAGAATTTACATATCGACCTTTATCCGGGGGTTCAGTTGCTGGATGGGGATAAGGCGGAGCAATTCTGCCGGTTCCGGAAAGGATATGCAGACCAGGATTTGGGGCGGCAAAGGGCACAGCAGCAATTCTTAAAAGCTTTGGTGGAGCAGAAGCTGAAGCCGCAATATCTTCTTAAGGCACCCGAGATTTTCAATGAGGTTTCCAAGTATGTTGATACCAACATCGGCTTGGGGGATATGACGACTTTCCTGCCGATGATCAAAATGTTCCATGCGGAAAATATGTATTCCTATCAATTGCCGGGAACGACAAAAACCATCAACGGGGCGTCTTATTTCCTCTATGATCCGGCAGAGACAGAGAAGCTGATCAATGAGACCTTTTTGAACATTCAGCCTTCTGCATCGCCGGAAGCGACATCGGCATCTGCCAAGCAAGGGACTTCTAAAAAATAATCGGCTTTCCGCGGATTGACAAGAAATTCAGCGGAGGAAAGCACAATGAATTCCAGAAAACCAAAAACGGTGCAGCGGTTCGGTATGCACCGTTTTTTCGATTCAGAGGCTGCAAAAGTGTTGGAATAGGAACTGCGTTAGAAGAGGAGAATAAAAATGAAAATAATGATTGCATCGGATATTCACGGCTCCGCCTTTTGGTGCCGCAAAATGCTGGAGGCATTTGACCGGGAACAGGCGTCCCGGCTTCTTATTTTGGGAGACATTCTATATCACGGTCCCAGAAACGATCTTCCGGAACAGTATGCTCCGAAAGAAGTCATTGCCATGCTGAACGAAAGAAAAAACACCCTTCTTTGTGTCCGGGGAAACTGTGATACAGAGGTGGATCAGATGGTGCTGGAGTTTCCGATTATGGCAGAATACTGCCTTCTTCCGGAGAAGGAACGTTTGATTTTTGCAACTCACGGGCACCGGTTTCATCTCAATTCTTTGCCGGCGCTGAAACAGGGGGATATTCTGCTGCACGGGCACACCCATGTGCCGGCATGCGAAGAAAAGCACGATGTGATTTACATGAATCCGGGTTCTGTTTCCATTCCGAAAGAAAACAGCCCTCACAGTTATATGTTGATGGAAAACGGAGTGTTTTCCTGGAAGACGATGGACGGAGAAGAATACAAAACGTATCGGTTGGAGTAAAAAAACAAACACAAAGACCGACTCAAACAGGGCGGCAGTCCGAACAGATGCAGCATTTTGGAAAAACGAATGGCAGATTGGAGTTTCACACATGAATGTTAAAAAATATATGAAGATCATCTCATTGGCTTTGGCTTTATGCCTGGTGATTTGGTGCGGCTTTGCGGCGGCCGGGTATATGATCCGCCGGGAAACGGATTCAAGTGACGAGGCGTTAGGCTTGTCAAAATTGAAAGGAAAACGGGTCAATATCCTTTTGATGGCGACCGACGAAGGCGGCCAGCGAACCGACACCATGATGATTGCCTCTTTTGACAGAGAGCGGGAACAGCTGAACATTCTTTCCATTCCGCGTGATACCAAAGTGACCATCAACAATTCTGCACAGAAAATCAATGCGGCTTATGCCATTGGAAAGCATGAGCTGGCGATCAAAACGGTTCGAGATTTGGTTGGCTTGCCGATTCATTATTATGCGGTGGTTCATCCGGATGGTTTTTCGGCGATTATAGATGTGCTGGGCGGTGTTGATATCGATGTGCCCCAGCGGATGAAATACAGTGATCCGACCCAGAATCTGTATATTGATTTGTATCCGGGCATGCAGCATTTGGATGGCGACAAAGCAGAGCAATTTTGCCGCTTCCGCTCCTATCCGGAAGGGGATATCGGCAGGGTGCGCGCACAGCAAATGTTTGTGAAAGCGTTGATTGAGCAGAAGCTTAATATGGATTTGATTTTCAAGGCAAAGGATATTTTCGCGGAGATTGAAAAGTATTTGACGACCAATATTTCTCCGGGAGACGTCGGAACCTTTTTGCCTCTGATGAAGCTGGTCAGTGCAGAAAAAACCAACACCTATCAATTGCCCGGCGAACCGAAATACATCAATAATATTTCTTATTATATCTGCAATCGGGAAGAAACGGATCAGCTTGTCAATGAAGTGTTTTTAAATCATGTACCGCAAGAAAGCGCAGGCGCTTCCAAAAGCCCTGCAGCGGTTCAATAGACAAGTATGGCTACAGACGGGAGGAGCAATTTTCATGTCAGCTTTTAAATCTTATGATATCAGAGGAATCTATCCCACGGAACTGAATGAAGAAACGGCATACCGCATCGGCTATTTTTTAAAGGAGCTGTTCGGCGCGGATAAAATATTGGTGGGGCGTGACGTTCGTCTTTCTTCCGAGACCTTGTTTCATGCTTTAACGGAGGGAATTTGCGACAGCGGCGTCACCGTGTATGACGCCGGGCTTTGCACCACCCCGATGATCTATTTCGGCTCCTTTTCCAACGATTTTTTGACCTCTGTTATGATTACGGCGTCTCATAATCCAAAAGAATACAACGGGTTTAAAATCTCCGGGCCGAAAGCGGCTCCCGTTGGGAAGGAAAGCGGACTGCAGAGCTTGGAAGAAAAGGTGCTGCACGGCACCGTGGAAAAAGCAAAGCAAAGAGGGAAAATTCTTCCGTTTGATTTGAAGAAGGATTATCTTTCTTTTTTACAGGCGCGCCTTCAGGACATCAGCGGACTGAATCTTTCGGTCGATTGTTCTGGCGGCATGTCCTCCCTTCTGGCGAAAGAGATGTTCGGAACGGCTCAGGTTTCTTATCTGCTGGACTCGTTTGACGGCTCTTTTTCTGCACATAGTCCCAATCCTTTGGATCCGGCAAGCAGAGAGCTGCTTCGAAAAAATGTCTTGGAGAAAAAGAGCGATCTTGGGATTCTTTTTGACGGAGACGCAGACAGGGCAGTGTTTATTGATAATAAGGGGCGTTTTGTCTCGCCGGATTTGATCATTGCTATCCTGGCAAATGTGCTGGTCACGGAAGCCGGGCAGAAGGTCGTGATGGATATTCGCAGTTCCAAGGCTGTTTTTCAATATATCCAATCGATTGGCGGCGAACCGGTGATCTGGAAGGTTGGGCATGTCTATGCCAAGGCAAAGATCAAAGAGATCGGCGCTGTGTTCGGGGGAGAACTGGCAGGACACTACTATTTCAAGGAATTTGGCTGCTGTGACAGCGGATTTCTTGCCGCCATTTATCTGCTGAACGCTTTGGCGGAATGGAAGCAGGATCATATTTATCTCTCGGATGTGATTGACGAGCTTTCCATCTATGCGTTTTCCGGGGAGCTGAATTTTAAGGTAGAAGAGAAGGATGCAATCATCCAACGGGTGACCGACTTTTTCAAAAAACAGGGCGATTACCGGAAATTTTATGATTTCGACGGCATTCGCTTTGACTTTGACGATTGGTGGTTCAACATCCGGAAATCCAATACAGAGCCGTATTTGCGTCTGGTTGCGGAGGCAGATAGTCAAGAGCTTTTGGAAGAAAAAATCAAGATGCTGAAAGAAAAAATGGGAATCGGTGTATAAAAGCAAAGAAGCGGCGTCATACTAAAAGCAAACGATAAAGGAGAGATCTTTATGGATAATCTTGCTTTGA
>CAKRUL010000048.1 GCA_934403665.1 uncultured Clostridia bacterium
AAAAGCAACCAGGAATTTGCAATGGCCGTCACCATAGTGACCTCTGTTTTGATTTTTACGCTGATATTCGGCATGCTGAAAGAGGTGTTTGTTCAAATCAAAGCAATTTCCGTTTTGGGCGGCGTGGATTTGTCCTATCTCGGAATGATTATGAAAGTCATTTCGATTGCCTATCTGAGCGAATATGCCTGTGCTGTTTTGGAGGATGCGGGGGAGTCTGCTATTGCGAAAAAAGTAGAGCTGGCAGGAAAGGTTCTGATCTTTTTGGTGGCGGTTCCCATCGTGGAATCCTTATTTCGGTTAATCATTGCATTGTTCTGAGAAAAACAGGTGATAACATGAGAAAAATACAGAAGTGCCTTTTGGTTTGTTTGATTCTCGGTCTTGTTGTTTGGAATGTTCAAGCAAGCGAGAAAACACAGGCGCAGGAACAATTGGAGCAACAGGCTTATGATGCCTTAAAGGGGATTGACAGCGGAGAAAACTTCAGTTTTTATGACCTTTCACGTCAGCTGACCGAGGAGCCGGAAACCTTCTGTGTGCAAAGTGTTTTGAAACGGTTTGTGCAATTGCTTTTGGGAGAGATCTATGAAGCGGCAAAAGTCTTGACAAAATTGATGCTTCCGATTCTTTTGTTTGGAATTTTGCAGACAATACAGTGGAAAAAGAATGGGCGGACGGTGTCTAACGTCGCACGGATGGCATGTTATGCCGTGGTGTGCGGTGTTTGTATCACGGTTTTTTACAGTATGGTGGATTTGGCGCAGAACACGCTGACTACTTTGGATGTGTCGGTGAAGGGGCTGATTCCGGTTCTTTTTTCTGTCCTTGCGGCAGGGGGAGGGCTGACACAGGCCGCAGTGGTGCAGCCGACCATATTGATTGCCTCTCAGATTTTGGCTGTGCTGATTCATCAGTTTCTTTTCCCAATGATTTTGTTTGGGTTTGCGCTTACGGTTACCGACCATTTTTCTGAAAATGCCAGGCTGAAACTGTTCGGTGAGCTGTTATATAAAATCATCAAATGGGTTCTGATTTTTTCACTGACCATCTTTGTGGGAATCATCACCGTGCAAAGCATTGCGGGAAGTTCCATGGACGCGGTGAAGCTGAAAGGAGCAAAATACGCAGTCAACACATTTGTTCCCTTGGTGGGCGGCGCTTTGGCGGAAGCGCTGGAATCCATCGGCGGTTCGGTTTTGCTGATCAAAAATACTACCGGCATGGCAGGAATCATCGGCATTGTTTTGCTTTGCTTGGTTCCTTTGATAAAAATTTTTGCGGTGGTCTTTCTTTTTCGGTTGAGTGCCGCGGTATGCCAGCCGGTCAGCGATGAACGTTTTTGTGCGCTTTTGGGAAGTGTTGCGGACAGCATCAGTCTGATCGGGATCTGTATTCTTTGTATGGCTGTGATTTTTATCCTGTCCATTGCGATAACCATCGGGACAGCGAACAGCGTATTTTTCCTTTAGAAGGTGATAAGATGGCAAACATTTCTCTTTGTTTCAAATGGTTGATCGGGATTTCCTTTCTTTCCGTCATGGCGGATATGATTATGCTGGAAGGAAACTTCAAAAAATATGTCAGAACGATTTTGGGACTTGTGATGCTCTTGGTGATGATTCATGCTTTCACGGGAATACGAAATGTTTCTTTTGATTTCTCTTTTCCGACTGAGGAAAGTGCTTCGGAGGAAACCAAGCAGGAAATTTCCGACGCGCTTGTTTTGGAGGTCCGGCAGAGAATCGAGGATAAAGTCCGTGCAGAGCTGGAGGAAGAGCAAATTTCCATGCAGGAGATTCGTATCGACCTTGACAAAGACTTCGCTCTGCGTGCGATTTGTCTCCGACTGCAGAGCGCAGAGGATATTCCGAAAGCCCGAAAGATTCTTACAGAGAAACTGAAAGTCGATGGTAACATCATTTCATTCAGTTAGGGAGGTACGAATGGAAAGACAAAATATACGGGAAAGCCTTCATGCTTTTCTGGAAAAAGCGAAAAAGAATCCTTTGACATCCGTTGCCGTTGTTGCATTTGTCGGCATCGCACTCCTTTTATTCGGAGGTTCTTTTTCTTCCTCCAAAAGCAAGCCGGAAGAAAAAAAGGTTCCGGCTGTATCCGGGAGAATCGAATCGAAAGAAATCGAGAAGATGCTTCTGCATATTCCGGGCGTGTCAAAAGCATACGTTCTGATTTCTTATGAGGACGATGGCAAGGTGGAATACGCATATGACTCTAAGGGGGATTCCTCCAAAAAAGAGGGGGGAGGCCAGCAGGAAACGGCCGATCATAAAATGGTGATTACCCGGCAGAGCGGTGAGGAAAAACCGGTTGTCGTCAGGCAAATCAGTCCCGGCATCAAGGGGGTGACAGTCATTGTGCAGGGGACGGAGGAAACCGCCTTAAAATATAAAGTATACAATGCGGTGAAATCGGCGCTGGGCGTCGATACTCATAAAATTGAGGTGATTTTGAATTGAAAGGAAGGAAAGAGCATATGATGATCTTCAAAAAAAGACAGATTGTGACCGTTACTCTGGTGGCTTTGCTGGTTGTGGCAGGATATTTGAATTTTATCTATTTGGGAGAAACGCCTCAGGAGAACGGGCAAATGGTATCCGGAGCCGGACAGGAGTCCGAGGAGAACGTCAATTACGGAGAGGCAAAATTTGTGACCAATATGGACGGAGCAAAAAAAGATTATTTTAATGAAACGAAGCTAAACAAGGAAAAGACCAGAGGCGAATCGGTTGCCCTGCTCAAACAGGTGACAGAGAGCCCCAATGCAGGAGCCGAGGAAAAAAAACAGGCTCAGCAGAAGATGATACAAACAGCGCAAAATATTGAAAAAGAGGGTGCTGTCGAAAATATTCTGAAAGGGAAGGGCTTTGCCAACGTCAGCGCCTACATATCCGATGACTCTATCACGATCGCAGTGCTCACGGATGGGTTGAATCCCACCGATGTGGCGAAAATCCGGGATGTTGTCATCAGCGAGACAAAGTTAAAGGCTGATAAAATTAAAATTATGGAAATTAAATAAAGACGGAAAACGAATTTCACGCGGCAACATGCCAATGGCTTCTTCAGGCAGTCATTGGCATTGCTTTTACAATCTTCTTTTGTGGAAACAGAGGAGGGAAAATCCCCAAATTTTCTTTTTTGCATAAGAATATAAGAGAAGACATGATATAGAAAGAGAAGGAGATTTTATGCAAACAATAAGTCTTTGTATGATCGTAAGGGATGAAGAGAGCGTGCTGGGAAGATGCCTGGAAAGTGTCAAAGATCTGGTGGACGAAATCATTATCGTTGATACCGGTTCGGTGGACGGAACCAAAGTGATAGCACAAAAATACACAGAGCAGGTCTATGATTTTGATTGGGTGGATGATTTTTCGGCTGCCAGAAATTTTGCGTTTTCCAAGGCGAAAATGGATTATTGCATGTGGCTTGATGCAGATGATATTCTGGCGCCGAAGGACAGGGAGCTGTTCCGGAACATGAAAAAAGAGTTGGACGGAACAGAAGATGTGATTATGATGAAATATCATACCGCCTTTGACGGGGAGGGTACCCCGACTTTTTCCTATTATCGGGAGCGCATCCTAAAACGCTCCGCAGGATTTGCGTGGGAGGGCGCTGTTCACGAAGTGATTACGCCGAGGGGAAACATCCGTTATTCCGATGCAGCTGTCTCGCACAAGAAGATGCGTCCGGGGGATGCCCGGAGAAATATCCGTATCTTTGAAAAATTGCTTGCGGAAGGAAAGGAGTTGAATCCGCGCGAACAGTTTTATTACGGCCGGGAGCTGTTTTATCACGAGAGATATGAGGATGCGATTGCCATGCTGGAGAATTTTCTGAACGAAAAAAGAGGATGGCTGGAAAATAATATTGAGGCTTGTCTGCAGCTTTCTGCCTGCTATGAGAAAACAGGAGACAGGGAACAGCAGCTTTGCTCTCTTTGGAAAAGCTTTTCCTTTGATGCGCCAAGAGCGGAAGTGTGCTGTGCGGTTGGTAGCTATTTTTTGGAAGATCAAAGCTATGAAAAGGCCGTTTTTTGGTATGAGCTGGCAGCAACCCGTCCGAAAAATGAAATGTCCGGCGGATTTATCCTGCCGGATTGTTACGATTATCTCCCTTATATTCAGCTTTGTGTCTGCTATGACAAAATGGGAGACCCAAAGCGTGCCTCGTATTACAATCATAAGGCTGGAAGCATCAAACCGCACGATGCCGCTTATCTTCAGAATCAGGAATATTTCCGAAGCATCTTGAAGCATTAGAGCGATAAAACGAAAAAAGAAGCACGCTATCCGCACTTGCTACAGCGCGGATAGCGTGCTTTCATATGCATGCAGACGGAAAGAAAATCGAAATTTTCTAATCCGTCCTATTTTTTTGAAAAAGGAGATAGAGCCCTTTTAACAATAGATGTTCATCGTATCTGATGTGATGTTTGCAGTGCGGTACAATGAACTTGGAAAGTCCGCCGGTTGCTACAGGGGTGACCTCGCTTCCCAATTCCTCTGTCACCCGTTGAATCATACCGTCTATCAGAGAAGCATTTCCGTAAATCAGACCGCTTTGCATACACTCTATCGTATTTTTGCCAATCACATGATCCGGCTGTTCCAGAGCAATGTGAGGGAGCTGGGAGGTGTTCTGAGACAGCGCCTCCACTGATATTTTAATCCCCGGCACAATCATGCCGCCCAAAAAGGAACCGGAGGCATCGATGACGGACATGGTGGTAGCTGTGCCCATATCAATGACCATAACGGGGGCAGGATAAAGATTCACTGCCGCCACAGCGTCAACTACTCTGTCGCTTCCAAGCTGAGCCGGATGATCCACCTGGAGATTCAAACCGGTTTTGATGCCGGGGCCGACCAGCAGAGCCTTGTGCCCCGTTGCCTTTTCTATTGCATTGCGTATCACCTCGGAGAGGGCAGGGCTGACAGAGGAAATGATTGCTCCCTCTATTTGCCCGATTGCGATCTGACGGGAAACAAAAATGTTTTTTAAATAGATTGCGTATTCTTCATAAGTGCGCTGTAAGACTGTCGCAACCCGGGCGGAAGCTTTCACTTCGTTTTCCGAAACAACAGCGAACACAATATTGGAATTTCCGATATCTGCGGTTAAAATCATAAAAACACCTTTAGTTTTTTCTCTTGAGGGCAGCGTTCAAAGCAATGGTAATCGGTGTCACAATCAACGCTGCGACAATCGCTTCCAACACGCCGTTGAAGGAGATGACATATAAAATAGCGTCATAGAGCACGCTTACGCTTTTGTTCGTCGCAGCAGCATAGCTGTCAGAGAAAAACAAATAAATCATATTCATGACCAGTATGGTATTTGTCATGGAGCCAAGGATTGCAGAGAGACTGTAACGAAGATATTTGTTCCAGTGATGTTTTGCGCAAAAACGATTGACCCAAGCCGGAACGACCCCGACAAGAATACGGGGAACAAAGCAGATCAAAAGACTTGCAAAGTTTCCCTGCGTGCTTCCGATGGTACCGAAGGGGGTAAACACAAACGAGGTTGCAGTCGGGTTAATCGTATTCATGATAAGGCTGGTCAATCCGAATACAAACCCTAAAAATGCTCCTTTTTTCCATCCCAGCAAAAGAGAACCCAAAATAACGGGAATGTGAATAATGGTGACTCGTGTTATTCCCAACGGGATATAACCGATCATCGGCGTAAACGCCAGAAGAACGATAATTGCTGTGAACATGGATAGCTGAACCATGCCAAGGACTTTTTCATTTCTTTTCATCTTATTTTCCTCCTGCTGCTGTTCCGGATGGATACAGCGCATATTTTTTGATGAGAGCGTGCTTTACGCTCTCATGTGTAATCATTATACAAGAAAAAAATCCGCATTGCAAGCACGGAAAAGCATATTTTTCAGAAAAAGGAGGGGCGCCTCCAAACGACAAGCGTTTTTCGCAAAAAAGAAAACCGCCGATCCCTTACAAAATAAGGTCTCGGCGGTTATGGTCTGAGTGGCGGGACTTGAACCCACGGCCTCTACCACCCCAAGGTAGCGCGCTACCACCTGCGCCACACCCAGATTTAACAATTTAATTATAACACACATTTCAAAAAAATCAAGTCATTTTTATCCTTTTTATCGTTTTTTCTGTATCGTCACCCATGACAGGTTACACTTTAAAAATACGATGAAAGTGAAACTGCATAAGATTTCGGCTGTTTTTTATGGCTACCTTACTCCAGGATAGTCCTCTAAAACTATGTTATTTTAAACAACACTTTAGGATAGTGTTTGAAAATTTGTTGTATTTCGAAAGTTGTTTCCTGCCGCCTGCGATGGTATACAATCTCATTTGACTGTAAAAACGCTGTTCATCAAGCCGATGTTGCCTTTCTACTTTTCCGTTATCCCTGGGCGTTGTTGCCTGTATTCTGTGGTGAAGGATCCGGATTTTATTCCAGTTTGCTTTTCAAGGCAACGGCTCCAATGATTCCTGCATCATTGGAAAGCTTTGCAAGGCGGATTTGGGTGTCGTGATAGGATTCTGTGATATGTTTTTGCAGCAGTTCAATCAGCATTTCCCCTTGCTTGGAAATGCCGCCGCCCAAGGTGATTACATCGGGTCTTAAAGCCATGATGATATTTTTGATTCCGATCGAAAGGTAAAAGATATAGGCATCCACCACTTTTCTGCCGACCGGGCAATTCCTCTGCATGGCCTGAAAAGCTGTCTGACCGTCTACCTTCTCTAAATCATGATCTATGATTTTTGCAAGCACGCTGTCCGGGTTTTGGCGGATTGCCTCTTTGGTTTGGTTAATGAGTGCGGTTCCGGATGCATAACTTTCAAAAGAGCCGATTCTTCCGTAACGAGCGGGAGGATCGTCCCACTTGATCGTCATTTGACCGAACTCGCCGGCTTTCCCGCTTTTTCCGGTATACAGCTTTTGATCAATGATGATGCCGCCGCCGATGCCGGTGCCGAGAGTGAGCATGACGGAGTTGGGAACATCGGCGGTTGAGCCGGCACAGGCTTCGCCTAAGGCGGCACAGCTTCCGTCATTTGCGAGATATGTTTCTATGCCGCATGCCTGCTGAACTTCTTCTTTGAGATTTCGTCCGGAAAGATTAATGTTGGCAACCTCGGTGACGATTCCGGTATGGCTGTCGACATTTCCGGGACAGCCGATGCCGATATGATCGATATCCGATGCCTTGAAATGGTTTTTCTGCAAAGTGTCCGAGATTAAGCAGACAATGTTTTTTAAGATTTTCTCCGGTTCCTGCTCCGCCAATGTTGGAACGGAATTCTTATACAAAATCTCATATGTTTCATTGACCAAGCCTATTTTTACGTTTGTGCCGCCAATATCCATTCCGATAGATAACAACTTAAGGTCACTCTCCTATCTATGATAAATCATTTCTTGATTCATTTTCGGTGTGGGGTTATTTCAGCCGTTTTCCGTTTTTGATAACATGCTGCAGTGTCAGCGTATTATCCACAAGGAGCAGATCCGCATCCTTTCCGTTGTCGATGCTTCCCTTACTCTTTTGCATGCCGATTCGTTTTGCCGGAGCATAGGAGGCACAGTAAAAGGCGTCTTTCAAAGGAATGCCGAAGGAAATCGCCTTTTTGACACATTCAAACAGAGAAAGATAATTTCCCTTCAAAGTGCCGTTCTCCATCCTGCAGGTTCTGTCTCTGACAATGGAAGG
>CAKRUL010000049.1 GCA_934403665.1 uncultured Clostridia bacterium
ACCCACAATACCGCCGGTAGCTCCCCATCCGCTGGAAGAAATGCTTCCGGCATTGCTGCAGAGAGAAATGGTTCCGGAAGTATTATTCAAATTTCCCACCATTCCGCCTACGTGACTGGTTGCGGCAATGGTTCCTTCATTTCTGCAGCCGGTAAGAGTGATCTTACTTTTGCCCGTTGCCGCACCTACAATACCTCCGGCAATGCTACCGGTGATTTTTGCTTTGTTGACGCAATTGATATATTGCGTTTCATTGCCTGCGGAGCCGGCAATTCCTGCCGCCGTTGTGCCATTGACAGTTCCCGCCACAGTCAGATTTTGAATGACGGTACCCCATTTCAGTTCACCAAACAATCCAACATTACTGCCGCTTGTGATATTGAGGGTTACGGTTTTTCCGTTTCCCTTCAGTTTGCCGCCAAAAGATGTAACAAATGCATTGGCGTCTAAGATGATGTCGTTCTCCAATTGATAAACGGTGGTCGACTCCGTCTGTCCGTTTAATGCCAAAAGATCCGCCGCTGTTTTGATCAGATACGGACTTTCTGCTGTTCCGGCACCCTCCCATGTGTCTGCATATACACCGGTCATCGGAATACCGGCGGTAAACAGAAAGAGTACTGCCAGGAATAAACTAAAATGCTTTTTCATGTGTAATCCTCCTTTTTATTTTTTGATTTTATAGAAATTTTTCCGATTGCGTATTTTCTTTTTCTCCGCCATGTTGGCGGCGGAGAAAAAATTTGAATGGTTAAGGTTTGTTCACACAGATGCTCTGCGGTGCATACACCGGAGCCTGGATGACTCCGTCCTTTTCATAAATCATATAGGGACGCATATAATAACGGGCTCCCAAAAGCTTGGCCGTCCCGAGCAATTCGATGCCGAAATTTCCCTTGGTGTTCCGGGATTTTCCCTCCAGAATGATAACGCCTTCTGTCTGATATTCCGGCAAAGGATTGCTGGTATGACAGAGCATTCCGTATTCCTTCACGGTGACATCCGGAGAGGAAATCACGGTTCCGAAGGTAACGCTGGAATCGTCCGACGGCACAAACGGAGTGGCAAATTCCTGAATTTCTGCCCGGGAAGGCTGCTGAGCGGTTACCTTCAGCTGATACTGCCCGTTATACAGACTCAGATCCACATATTCCGGATCCTTTGCCCAGGTGATTCCGTTTCGGGTAACCCGATCGGAAAGGGTTCTCTGTTCGGCATCCTTGATCTGGACAACCTCTGTGACGTTGGGATAATAAACCGATACCTCGTTATCCTGCTCCATGCTGGAAACCGAAATTTCCCCGTTTGCGGACACAGCGGAAACAGGCTCATTTGCGTGGAACTGACGAACACCGTTTATGGTGGTTTGCGTTCCCTCTGCCAGCAGAACGGAATCTCCTTTGACCGCCAATGCAGCACCCGTGAAAGAAACGGCTCCGTTCTCTGCCGTGACAGTGGTATCGGCGTCACCTTTATTGATATAAACCTTTGTTCCGTCCGCGAAGGTCAGAAGAAGATAGGTTTCATATTCCGTTCTGGTGATTTGCTGTGCAGTTTCATCGCTCTTATGAACCGACAGGGTCGTCACCATTTTGGTCTGGTTCACCTTCGGTGTTTTGAATACAATCCGGTTGTGAACCTGTGCGTCCGGATCCGGCGTATTGGTCGTGTCACTGTCCTTCTCCTTCGGCCAGCTGTTGCCTGCAAGGTCGGTAAAGCCCTCCAGATACTGTGCCGTGGTCTGTGCCGGATACTGCACCGCCGCGTCCAGAACAGCGCCGTTATTCACGATTTTCACGGTGCTGTCCGTATATTCCGATTCCGGAATCTCTTTTTCCGATTGCAGCCAGTATTCAAAATTGACGGTCTCACCCGATTTTGCCGCCAGATCATCGATGACGACAAAAACATCCGGGCGGATATACAAAATATGCCGTTTGACTTTTCCGAGTGTGTTGGGGCTGCCGCCCGTCTGGGCTTTATACGCCTTGGTGGCATCGCCTGCCACATAGTCGAAAACGCCGGAATTCAGAAAACCGGTGATCCTTCCTTCTGCCTCCGCATCGCCCCACGGCTGCCCCTGTCCGCCGTCAAAGGTGATGGCATTGTGCGCATAGGTCTGAATGGTATAGTTCTTATGATGCGGACTCAAATAATAAGGATAATATCCGCTGTCAATTGCCAAACGCTGACCGTATGCCTGGATCACAAAGCTGTTATTATCGGCGTCGGCATGGCCGTATGTTCCGTAAGGACTGGAACGGAAGAACAGGGAAATCCGGTTCTCATCCGTCAGATCCGAATGCAGCCCGGCAAAGCCGGTGTCTTTGAAATATTTTGATTTCGGCAAATTCTCGGGGGAGCTTGCCGTGACCCCATCCAGATCGAAATAGGCGGTCAAAACGCCCCGTTCCGTCGGTTGGTTGTTCTTGGATTTTGCGGCGATCTGATTCAGTTCCCACATGGCGAACGGATTTTTCAGATTTCCTGCCAGGCGATAATAGATATTCGCCAGATACGCTCCGTTGTCATTCTCAACCGAGACATAGGAACCGTCGCCAAAGGCGCCGACCGAGCCCAGCGGATAAATATACAGCGGAAAATAAACCTGGTTCTGATAATATGCTTTGTTCCAAAGACTGATGATTCCGCTTCCTGCAAGCTGATAATCCAGATCCATGTTCATGTATCGGAAATATCCGATCCCCGGGAAATAGGAGCCGTCCTCAATCTGATAGGGTGAGGTCTGGTTGATGTAATATTTCACCATGCTGCGCACGATCTCCTCGGAGGATTTCCGTGATGCAGTTCCCTCAATTTCACCCACGGTCAGAAGTGCCGCAGAAAGCATATATTTTCCGCAGTTCCACTCATGGGACGCTTGCGGATTTTTGAAATACACCTCGTTATCAAACAGGCTGTTTCCCTTTTCAAAGACCTCCGCGATCTTGGAAAGCACTGTCTGGCGCTGCTCGGTGGTCAGCGCATCGTAAATCAAGTCATAATAGCGCGCCATTCGCATCGCATACTGGCTCATCAGTGAATCCGTGTTCGCATCCCAAGCCGGCATATTGAATTTTGCCATATCCGTCAGATTGGTGACCGCATAGTCTTTCACCGATTTGCCGCTGACCACTGCGGAGGGATCGATGGAATAAACCAGAGTGGCCGCATCCATCCGGGGATAGGCATAGAAATGAAATTCTCTCCAAAACGGATTGGTGTTCCCGACTCCGTTTTCGAAATCATATTCCAGATAGGTTTGCAGTTTGCCTTTTCCGCGCCAGTCGTTCATGATGGCATTCAGTTCCTTTACCGTTTCACCATAAAGACCGGAGGCTCTCACCCGGCTGCGAAATTCCTCTTTCGTTCCGGCGCCTGCGAAAAAGCGGGGATGCGCTTGCCGTGTGATGGAGTTGACGGTCTGCGTCACATCCGGAACCGGGAAGAGAAATGCATCGTCCTCCACCAGAAATCTCCGTGCAGGCTGCCATTCTCCGTTGATGGCAGGCCAGCCGGTTCTCTGCGGAAGATGATAGCGAACGCTCCAATAATAAACGCCGGGTGCAAAGGGGGTTTCAAAGTTATAGTAGTAATCCGTAATCCCTCTTTTTTCGTAAGCGATATCCGTGAGTTCCCGATCCCGGCACACAATCAGGTCATAACTGACTGCATCATCCACCTTCCACCAGGAGAAATCCGGAGGATTCTGTTCACAGGTATAGTTGTCAACCGGGCGGAACCGAACCTTCAGTTTATCCGAAGCAGTGGAACCTGCCGGTGTCACCTGCCATTCCGGCCAGGCTTTCTGCGGATATTCAAACTGAACAAACACCGCATACATTCTCTGATAATCTTTCGCGACGCCTCCTAAGGAAACCGTTACGGTCTGCCCTTGAGGAACCTCCACGTGTTTTTTATAAAGATGATATTTGATGGCAGAACTCAGATGAAGCAATGCCGGAGTATCCTCGTCATACATCACCTGTTCATAGCCGCCGAAAGACGCCGTGGTATTTTCTCTCAGCCATGGCAAATAGGTGTCGGAAAGCGGAAGAGGTGTTCCCCAGCTTTCCATCCTTGCGGCAACATAGATATCGGCGCTTTTGTCAATGGTAAACTGTGCATAAACATCGTTTTCTGCTCCTCCGGCCGATCCGCCGTCCGTCTGAATCAGGGTGGAGCCGAAAATCAGCTCTGTGCAGTTGCTGGTGGAGGCTTTATGATTGTAAAGAGTATCGGTTCTTTCCGTAAACCACTGTGTGGTATACCCGACATTCTCAACCACCTGCCAGTTCTTTGGATTTTGTGTGATCGTCACCGTCCCTGCCGTCTGAGCAGGAACCATTGCAGAAGGAAATATGCCGAACAGCAGCGCCGCTGTCAATACAGTGGAAATCCATTTTTTCATTGTCTCACGAACTCCTTCCCTATCTGTCTTTGTCTACCACAATACTCCATATCATACTGTAACGGAACAATGCTGTGATACGGTCGCCAACCTCTACATCGGTCGCTGATCCTGCTTTTACGCGAATTCTTCCGTCACTGGTTCTCTCAATCACAGTGATCCGCCCTTTCAGCATAGTCTCTGTCAGAAGAATGTTGATGTAGTCATACGGTCCGCTTTCAAACCCGGTATTCAGGCAAAGCGCACTGTTATCCACACGCTTGGCAACGGTGCTTCTCACCACATCGTTTGCCCGCAGCAGCGTGTCAGAAGCAACCGGCCCGATCCATTTTTCGGTGCCGAGCTCCGGTGCGCCGCTTTCGTCATAACATACCTCAAAGACCTTCAATTCGTGATAGCTGTTGGTCTGATAGCGGATGATATCGCCTTTTTCCAGTTCGTCCGGTTTGTATGTCTTGACTGCTGCATTGTCTTTCTTATAGGTATAGGTAACATCCGTATCCGTCAAATCAATATAGTCCTCGGTGTCTCCCGTTCTGACATAGAGTCTTGTCACAACGTCGCCTTCCTCGGTGACGATGGTCGCCGTTCTGTCCACTACCGACAGCGGCGTGTCAATATCGAGGATGTCCGCGCCGGCAACTTCATCCGTCCGTATCACAATAAAGTCACAAACGCTGAAATCGACAGAGGAATGATATGCGGCAACATCATATTCCACATCGTTTGCCAAATAACTGCGGGAAACCGTTTTGAATTCTTTTTCCGAAGCCGCTGCGGCGTCGAGCGGAACAAGAGCTATCGGAGTGTTTTCATCCCTTGTGATACGAATTTTGTGCACAAAGGAACAGTTATCTTTGCTCCATTTTCTCTTTTCAAAGCCAAACGCTTCACAGAAGCCGTCCGAACCGCTTTCTTCCAGTTCCTGAACGCTTTTCGCCTGTTTGATGCTGTTGATCTTGCCCTCGCCGTCTTTGGTGATCATAACCACCTGGCTTACACTTCCGTTCTTCAGAAAGTCTCTTGCGATTTGTTCCGCAGAGACATCTTTGCTTGTCTTGTCATTCACAGTGACTCGGTCTGCGAATTCCGCAACCTGCAAACCGTCGGAAGTATCATAATATTTCATCGATGGCTTGGGATCCAGTTTGTCGCCAAGGTCACTTAAAGCGACCAGATAGACAATCGTGCTTCCTGCCGTCTGACCAACGGTGAGATAAGCGATCTTTCCGTAAGAATCCAGATATGCTTTCACCGACTTGCCCGTATACTCCGCACTCGTGTCATATTTCAGCTGCGGGGATAAAGGATATTCCTCCCCTTTGATGACAAAGAATTTTTCTTTGTCCTGCTGGACGCTCTCAACCGTTCCCTGAACGACCTTCCGCGTCACGGTCGCTTCCACACGGTCATTGCTTTCGGCATATGTGACAATGTCAAAGCGTTTGATATCGCTGACGGAAATCGGTCCGCTTGCTCCTGTCAGAATGACTTTGCGATCGTCCGTATTCAAATTCAGTTTTTTGGTGAAATCTTCTTCGTCTGTAAGAACAGCATTTGTTTTGTCTATCTTGCCTACTGTCATGTTGTTATATGCTGTGATAAAAACAACGTTATAGGCAGAGAAGGAATCGCTGCTGATCAGGCGGATATTGCCCATCGCCGCGTCCTTGAAAACATCTCTGTCAAAAGTAAAATAGTCTCCGTTATAGAAAATGTCCGCCGTAGAGGATATGGATACCGTCCGGATTTTTTCGTCCGCATCTTCATATGTGATTTTATTTCCCTCAAAGCTGAGATAATCCTGCCGGTCGATCACAAGCTGTTTGCTCCGGTCATTGACCCGAACCAACAGCAGTTCTTTGATCTCGCTGTCCTCATCCGCTTTGTAAAGATAATCCACAGAAAGTCCGACTAAATCGTCCAGTTCAAGACTGTCGCTCCGGTATTCCGCACCGTTGATCCGAATGCAGTTTTCCGTCGCCACTTTGCCGGACAGGGAAACCAAATCGTTTGCTTCCACAACACCCTTATCTTTGCCGGCTTTCAAGTATTTCGAAAGAAGCGTGACATCTCTGTTCGCTTCATATTTGGTCTGATCCCCTGTGGTGACGATTGCTTCCATCACCGGAATGGTGAGCGCATTATCCACCAGTTTGCAAATTTCTTCTCTGGTGATAAAACGGCTGTAATCAATTTTCAGCCCTTTCAGCATCTCAATGGAGGATGCCGTTGTCTGATATCCCAAAGGGTATCCGCCGTCAATGTTTGCCTGATACGAATAGCCTAAAATATGAACCAGAATTTTCAATGCCTCGTATCCTGTAATGCTGTGGTCGGGACGGAAAGTGCCGTCCCCATATCCACTCAAATAACCCATACTGGTCAGAAATGTGATTTCGTCTTTTGCCCAGTGATTTGTCACGTCTGAGAAAACAGAAGCTCCCTCTGCGTTCTCAGCGTTGATGTTCAGCACATTCATGATGATCACGGCAAATTCTGCTCTTGTCACATTGTCCTTCGGACGCACTGTCCCATCTGTGAATCCGTTGATTACCTCCAGCGCTTCCAGCTCCTCGATTGCTTCCGGATAGGAACTTGTTTCCAAATCCGAGAATTTTGCGGAGACAGGAAGACTGCCGAACAGCATTGTAATCAACAGAATCATTCCAATTCCCTTTTTCATTCTTCAGCCTCCTTATTTCGCGGAATCGATCAAGCCGATCCAGTCAATTTTCGTCAATCCGCCGCCCATACCGAGAAGTTTTAAGGTGTGAACGCCTTTGTTTAATTTCATTTTTGCCCTTACGCGGCATACATGCCAGTCGACCGGATAGACGCCCCAAACGCTTGTTCCCTTCTGAATATTCGGACCGTTCGGACCGTTGGTTACCGGCATTGTAAACAGAACTGTCTGATCTTCCATAATCACACACATATTCGAATCTTTTTCTGCATTATAAACCACGTTGTTCAGCATCAGGTCAAACTCGCCGTCATAAGGAACTTCAATGCGATAAGTCGCCATGTCGCCCGTCTGAGACAGATTCTGCAAAACCGTTCCGCCGGACAGGAATGAATATCTTTCGATGGATTCCTTCGTGACGGTTGAAACTGCATTTAAAGTCTGGTAATCCTCTGCTTCGACATACGCTGCACTGTCTGCTTTTGCCTGATCGAAATCATCATTCAATGTCACTTCGGTTTTTTCCAGTTTATGAAGCTTCGCATACGGAGCAGAAGAATTGGTCATAAAGGTCATATCTCCGCTGAAGGAAACCAGCTGTTCTATGGC
>CAKRUL010000050.1 GCA_934403665.1 uncultured Clostridia bacterium
AAACGGTGCGGTTCTCCGAAACGTAAAAAAAGATTGTCTGATCATCGATCTTGCCTCAAAGCCGGGCGGCGTGGATTTTGATTGCGCAAAAACGCTTGGTCTGAACACGATATGGGCTTTGTCTCTTCCGGGTGCAGTAGCTCCCGAAACAGCCGGAATCATTATCAAAGATACCATTATGAATATACGAAACGAGCTGGGGGTATAAGAATGGATCATATGACTGTGGGTTTTGCCCTGACAGGCTCATACTGCACATTTGACAAGGTCATACCGCAGGTCCTCGAATTTGTAAAAAAAGGGCATGATGTACATGCAATTGTTTCAGAAAATGTACAGCATACCGACACACGGTTTGGAAAATCTGCGGATTTTATGAAGCGTTTAGAGAATATAACGGGTAATCCTTTGATTACTTCAATCCGTGAGGCGGAGCCGATCGGACCAAAGAATTTTTTGGATTGCCTGATGATTGCGCCATGTACGGGAAATACTCTGTCAAAATTGGCAAACGGCATTACAGATACCTGTGTGACCATGGCGGCAAAAGCAACTCTGCGCAATCAAAATCCGCTGATACTTGCCATTTCCACAAACGACGGCTTAAGCGGTTCCGCCAGAAGTTTAGGCACTGTACTTAATTATAAAAATGTATATTTCGTTCCTTTCCGTCAGGACGAATATATCAAAAAAGAGACCTCTTTGGTTGCAGAGATGACAAAAATATACGATACATTTGCTGCTGCGTTCGAGGGAAGGCAGCTTCAACCTTTGCTTTTGGAAGGCAAAACATCACAAGCAAAATAAATGAGAAAAAGGCAAAGGAGCTGCAGCATTTTGCTGCAGCTCCTTTCAGACTGTCGATCAACCGATCGGCACACTGGCAGACTTTGAAAAGAGGGGCCTTACATAGAAGACGCCTCCGTTCCGGCGTTATAAGCCGATGCACTTTTTAAAATTGAGCCCCATAATCTTACGTTTGGCTTCGTCGGAAATATCTGCGAATAAAATCCGACCGTAAGTCACACGATAGTCAAACAGGGGGGAATCCGTCCCAAAAAAGATTTTGTTTTCGTCGCTGTGATGCACCATATATTCTACCGTATTGTTCGGCGCAAAGGAAACCGGCAAATCGCAGTATGCATTCGGATATTGCTTCAGTAACTCCGCAGTCCTCTCCACACCGTCTACGGCACCGCAGTGTGCAATGATAAACGTTGTGTCCGGATATTTTTCAATCATTTTGCCGAGCAATGTCACATCCCCGTGATTGAAGGTGTGCACCAGCACAGGCATCTTATGCTGCGCGGCATAAAGATAACACTCATGATACCGTTCATCCGTCACAGGAACACCGCTGTAATCAGGATGAATTTTTAAACCGATGATGTCTTTTTTGCCTTCCAGGCGGAGCACTTCGTCAATGAGACCGTCTTTGTAGTTGGGGTTTAACGTGATGTAGCCGAAAAAACGACCGGGATATTCGGAAATAGCGCTGACCATACGGTCATTTCCCTGTTTGAAATCGCAACAGATGGCAAGCGAAGAAGAGATTGCCATGCGTTGAAAATGCATTCTGTCCATGATGGCGACCAAATTTTGAGCTTCGCTTTCCCGCATTGTGATGCTATACCATTTTCCAAGATGGGCATGCGAGTCGTAAATTTCCATATCGGTGAGAATTTCTCCTTTTTTGACTCTGTCTAAGATACTCATGAAAGCGCCACCTCCTGCATCAGATGTTCCAGATTGCCGTGGGCAATTTTCTCCTTTTCCGGTTTGCTGATATCGGCATACAGAATTTTTGCCACTGCTGCGCCAACGGAAATATAGGGAGCGCCGCTTCCGAAAATCAGGCGTTCGGCGCCGAAATGGTGTGTGATATACTCGATGCCGTCCAATGTGGTATAGTTGCTTGTCTCCAGAAAAAGATGTTCAAACATCTGCATCAGCCGCATCAGATCTCTGTCCCAGAGATAGGAAGCATCTGTGAGGATGAGACGCAGTTTCGGGTAAGCGGAGAGAACTTCATACAAATCGTTGACGGTGACATTTTTCAGCGATACCATAAGAGGCATCCGCAGGGTACATAAAAACGAAAAAATTTCCGCCAGATTCCATTTCTGAAAGGAAAAACGATGTTCGTTGCTTGCCGGAAACATTTTCACCAGGCGCACAGAATTTTCCTTCCATTCGATTTCCAACTGATCCAGCGGAAGAAAATCGCCGGCATGGTTCGGAAGCATGACATGCGCAGGAAGGAAGAAATCATCTCCCTGAATTTCTTTTGCCAGAATCCGGTTTCCCGAGAGCGCATCAAACTCTCTGGCGATGGTATGATGGCACACTGCCTTTGTGATGCCGCAGCGCTGCAGCTCTTTTTTGATGTCATCCTTTTCGGTAACGGAAAAGGAATAGACTTTTCTTCTTTTTCCAATCGCACAATTTGCGTCAACAAATGTGACTCCATTCATCGAATGTCATCTCCTATTTTTAGTTCGGAAGCTCAATTTCTGCGCTTACCAAAATATTGTTTTTGAAGTTAAAATGAATCGCTCCGCGAGCGCCGCTGTTTGGAATTCCTAAGGTATAATACGTAAGGCAGGTATAGCCTGAGGTGTTAATTTCAATTTTGGCGTCATTGCCATAGGCGGAGGTGACGTCGGAAAGGGTATTTCCGATGCAGACGCCTTTGTTCGTCATTCCATCCTGTTTCAGGGAATAAAAAGGCTCGGTTTGTCCCATGGCGCGGTAATTCTCATCGATATTCAGTTCGTTTGATTGCAGATAATCGAAATCGGTGATCCAAATGTATTTCACATCGCCTTCTCCGTTAAAGTAAACTTTTTTGTTGAAATATTCGGCGATAAAGCGCAGGGGCAACATAGCGCGGTCATTCACAATCTGGGGAGCGACCGGCATTTCGATTGGATTGCCGTTGACTCCTGCGATTTTCATATCAATCGTCAGCATCAAAACATCGGCATCTTTTTTGACATAGACCGTCTGATCTTCTGCAAACCATTCAACTGTGAATCCCAGTTTTTCTGCGAGCGCACGAAGCGGGACTAACGTATGCCCATCGATGATAACGGGGGATACATCACATTCCAAAAATTCGCAGTTATCGTAGGATCCCAGGGAGAGGACAATACGAATGTCATTGTCTGCGGCTGCGGGAAAGCAAAAAAACGAGCACAGCAACAGTGCCGTCAACAAGAGAGAAAGCATCTTATTTTTCATTTGATTCATCCTTTCTGAATAGCTTATTACATTGCTTTTTGATTGGCGGAACCGATGTCCGCGTGCCTTTTGACGCAAGGAGCAGAAAATTTGTCTGAAAAGACCATGTGGAGAAGGGATTACTTGAGTTCCACAATAGTTACTCCGGTTTCTCCTTCGCCAAACGTGCCCAGACGGAACGATTTCACCTGACGGTTATTTTTCAGCATGGCATGAATGGCACTCCGGAGCGCCCCGGTCCCTTTTCCGTGAATGATGGATACCGGAGATAAATGCAGCATGGCGGCATCGTCCAGATATTTTTCTGCCTCCAGCACGCCGTCGATCACCGTCTGCCCTCTTAAATCCAGTTCGGTCTTCATGGTTTTGTTCCGAAGCTCTTGCTTTTTCTGAGAGACATAGGTAATCTCTTTTTTATCGGAAAGCGCCGGGATGATTTCGAGATTATCCAAATGGACATTGATCTTCATAATGCCGGCCATAACGGTCAGATTACCCTTGCTGTCCGGTTTTGTCAATACGCTTGCCTCTTTATCGATGTCAATGAGACGCACGGCAGTTCCCAGAAGAAGTTTGGCAGGATTCACTTTTTGTGTGCGCACCTTTTTTGAGGTTTCGTAAAGCCGTTTGATTCCAAGGTTCAGTTTTTCACGGGCTTTGGAGATCGAACGGTCAAATTCTTTCTGAGATTGTTCATTGCGGAGTTTTCGCAGCTCCCGGATCATTTCATCCGACTGTTCTTTTGCTTCCTCCAGAATGTTTTTTGCCTGTTCATGTGCTTTTTCTAAAATTTGCTGGTGTTTCTTTCGGTTTTTTTCTTCCTCCGCCGATAGGCTTCTGCGCAGTTCTTCTGCTTCTCTCTGAAACTGGCCGGCAAGTTCCCGTTCCTTCTGAAGCTCTTTCCGGGTCTTTTCCACTTGCGCAATGACATCTTCAAAACGGATATTGTCCTCGTGCAGCTGTTCTTTGGCTGTGTCCAAAATCTCCTGCGGCAGACCCAGCTTGAAGGAGATGGCAAAAGCGTTGCTCTTGCCGGGGATGCCGATGAGAAGCTTGTAAGTGGGGCGCAGCGTCTCCACATCGAATTCACAGCTGGCGTTTTTGACGCCTTTTGTCGACATGGCATACATTTTTATTTCACTGTAGTGCGTGGTTGCAATAACTTTAGTCCCGCGTCTGCGTAAATGTTCAATGATTGCTATGGCAAGGGAAGCTCCCTCTACCGGATCGGTTCCGGCCCCTAATTCATCAAACAATACCAAAGAGTCCGCATCGGCGGTTTTCAGAATATCCACAATATTTGTCATATGGGAGGAAAAAGTGGAGAGTGATTGCGATATGCTCTGCTCGTCACCGATATCCGCACAAATATTGTGGAAACAGGCAATCTCACTCTTGTCAAAGGCAGGAATCAGAAGCCCGGACATTCCCATGAGGCATAAAAGTCCCAATGTTTTCAGAGCGACGGTTTTTCCGCCGGTATTCGGTCCGGTGATAATCAGGGTATCAAATGATTTTCCTAAGTGAATATCGATCGGGACAACCTTCTCTTTTTCAATCAGGGGATGCCTTGCTTTTTTCAGATCTACCCGTCCGTTTTGATTGACAAGGGGCTTTATTCCTTTCATCTGTGTGCCGTATCTCGCTTTTCCAAAGAGAAAATCCAATGCGCATATGATCTCATAATTGCTTAATATCTCCTGCGAATGAATGGCTGCCATATTGGACAGATCATAAAGAATTCGTTCAATCTCCCCGGCTTCTTCTTTATACAGACCGGTCAGAGCATTGTTGGTTTCGACCACTGCCATCGGCTCCACGAACAGGGTCTGCCCCGAAGCGGAAGAATCGTGAACGATACCGGGAATTTCACCCTTGTGTTCCGCCTTGACCGGAAGCACATAGCGTTCTCCGCGCATGGAAATGATGGGATCCTGCAGATATTTTGCGTATTTTTGAAGATAGCTGTTGAGAATTTCCTTGATTTTATCGTTGGTGCTTCTGATTTTTTTTCGGATGGAATACAGCTTAATACTGGCGTTGTCAGAAATTTCATCCTCCGAAAGAATTTTCGAGGTGATTTCTGTCTCCAAGTTTCGCAGGGGAATCAGCTGAGAAAAATAGAAGGGCAGAAACGAATCCTCTTTGGCGTATTCCCGCAGCAAACGTGCGGTCTTTAACAATTTTGCAATGTCCAGAAGTTCTTTTTGGGAAAGAATTCCGCTGACCGTCAGCCGTTGGATGTGAAGATTGATTTCATCCACCTTTACAATGGGGGGCTCTCCGCGCTTTAACAGCAGACTTTGCGCCTGTTCGGTTTCATTCAGTGCGTGCTGAATTTCCTCCATGGTTTCAAAAGGGAGAAGCTCCTCGGCACGTTTTTGATTGATCGGGAGAACCATATGTTCTTTTAATTGTCCGCATATTTTATCAAACTCCAGTGTTTGAAGAGATTTCTGATACAATTTCTGTCAACTCGCTTTTTTCTTTTATCGTAACATATTTTGCCGGAAAAAGAAAGAATATATTTTTGGAAGGGTGCAAAAGAATTTACAGACCGAAAGGTTTCTGATATACTGACGAAAAGAGAGACTGAACTGTCCCGGAGGAAAGAAAGGCTTTCCTTCGGTTGTGGTTGACAGAAAGCGCAGGAGATCGCTATGAGAATTATTGTGGATGCGGACGGCTGTCCGGTCAGACAGATTACAGAAAAAACGGCGAAGGTCTATCAGCTGGAGCTTCTTTTCGTCACCGATTACAATCATATTTTACATTCGGATTATGCACAAATCGTCACAGTGGATCAGCAGAAGGATTCTGCAGATTTAAAAATTGCCGCCATGGCGCAACCGAATGATATTATCGTGACAGGAGATTACGGGGTGGCGGCGCTTACCCTGGCAAAGGGTTGTGCACCGATTGGCTTTTCCGGCATTTGGTATACCGATGAAACGATTGACGGATTCCTTTGGAACCGGCATATCGGCATGCAGACCAGAAGAAGGGGAAAGCATCTCAAGGGACCGAAGAAAAGAACCGAACAAATGGATTTGGAGTTTGAAGCAGGGCTGAAGCAATTGATTGAAAAAAGAAAAAGGGAAAAAAGATGAAGTCGGATCGCTCCCATTCTCGTTATCATAAGAGAAGAACGGCAAAAAGGGGGAAAACCGGTGGAAATTACAACAGAACAAATTGTGCGGCAATATCAGAAACTGGTTTTCTCCGTCTGTTATCAGCAGGTTCGGGATTATTTTGAAGCAGAAAACCTGGCTCAGGACACTTTTTTATCTTTTTTTTCAAAATATCCCGACTTGCAGGAACAGAACAACCGGAACCTGTTATGCAGAATTGCGCTGAATAAATGCCGCGACTATCTGAAAAGCAGTCGTTACCGGAAAACGGTTGTCGGCATTCCGGAAGATCAGGAATTGGCAGACAGTGCGGCAACGCCTTTGGAGACTGTGCTCAGAGAGGATGCAGAGGGTGCGGTCAAAAGAGTCGTTGAAAAGTTGAAAGAGCCTTACCGCAAAGTGGCGTATCTGTATTACATAGAAGGGTTCACCACCCGACAGATTGCCGCCAAGTGCGATGTGAGTATCAAAACCGTACAGACACAGCTGTATCGCAGTAAGGAAAAGTTGAAGCAATACTGGAAGGAGGAAATGACATGACGGAAAAATGGGACGGTACGGATGAACAGTTGGAAGCTTATTTGAAGGAACTGGAACAGATTGAACCGCCTAAGGCAATGGCAGATGAAATTGTCGATCGTCTCAAGGAAAAACAGCGACGGGAAATCGTTTTTTTCGATTCGCGCGTCTTTCAGGTTTTGGTTTCTCTGTCTGCTTGTTTTCTTCTTCTGTTCAGCGGATTTTTTGAGGGTATTGTGAGCAAAACCGTTCAGTATCACGGACAAATCAACAGCTATATCGGTCAGCAGAAGCAAGAAAACCTGCAAGAGCGGTTTGAACGAAAAGCAGATCGATATCAGCAAAAAGTGGATAAGGAGTTGAGACGATATGAGAAAAAGTAGATTTTGGCTATTTCTGTTTTCCTTGCTTCCCGGCTGCGGGCAGATGTATCTGGGGTATTCCAAGAGGGGGGTCTCTCTTGGACTGTTGTTTTTCGGAACCATTTTTCTTTCTTCGCTGGCAGGGCTTACCGAGATCGGGTTCCTTCTTCCGGTTCTATGGTTCTATTCTTTTTTTGATGCAATGAATCTTTACGGAAAAGAAGAGATTACGGATGACTGGGCCTTCCATCTTGGAAATCTGTATGCGAAATATATAGGAGACCGCCGTTCGGGCATTATTTTCGGGAGCATTCTTTTGGTGGTTGGCTTTCTGATCTTGCTTCGCAATCTTGTGGGGGCTCAGCTTCTGGAATTGTTGAAGGACACGGTGTTTGCTCCGTTGATTGTCAATATGCCTCAGCTGATG
>CAKRUL010000051.1 GCA_934403665.1 uncultured Clostridia bacterium
CCGGGATAAGATGATTGTCGGATACAAACTGATTCAGGTGGATTACGACGATGATTTGGAGGATACGATGCGGGGAAGCGTTTTGTTTGGCAGCAGTTTTTTGCAAAGGGTCGTCTCTTTGATTTGTGAAAATATTCTGCCGACCGGGAAAACACTCATCTTCACAAATAAGGAGAAACAGGCAAAAAGGCTTAAAAATGCGTTTTATGACCGGGGCGGTTTTCAGGGAGAAATAGAGATTTTGGACAGAAACGAGGAGAAGAAACGCCTGTTCAAAGAGGCGGAAAGTTCTTTGCGGATCGGAATCACCTGCGGTGAATTCGAGCGGGGCGTCAATGTTCCAGACATCTTTAATATTGTGCTTTTGAAACAGGCATCCTCCAAAACGGAATTATTACAGATGATCGGGCGCGGTGCACGGGCTTGCGCCGGGAAAGAATATTTTCATGTGATTGACTTTTGCCGAAACTTTGCGGTGCACAGCATGCCCTCGGATGGGCTTACGAGCCGTTCGCTCAATGAATTGCTGTTTGACAAGAGAATCCGTTTGATCTATGCTCTTCAGAATTATGAAAGCGCAACCTTTGAACTGGAGGAATTCCGGGACGAGCTGGCAGACACGGTTTATCATCAGGTTTTGGTCTTGGATCCATTCTCTTATGAGGTGAGACAAATCAAATCCATTGTGGAAAAATACAGTCACAGGGAAAGTTTTCTGGCACTCAGCCGAGAGGATATGAAGGAGCTTTGTTCCGAGATTGCTCCGCTGATTATGCTTGAGGACAGCGACGAGTTTGCCAAACGGTTTGATAATCTCATTTATGAATTGATTTTAGAGTATGTTCAAACCGGAAGGATGAACGAAACACTCCGGTTTGATGTGATCAAAACGGCGGGGTTGCTTCTGCGAATCACCAATCAGAAGAAATTGGAAAAGAATCGTTCTCTGCTTATCAAAATACAATCTGAGGAGTTTTGGGAAAATTTCAATATCATTGATATGGAAAATATTCGCCGCAAGCTGCGCGACAGTGTTTTTCTGATCAATCAGAGAGCGGATCAATGTTTGCCTCATATCGGGGGAAGCGATATCAAAGTGCAAAAGAGAGAGGCGATTGCCTTTTATCTGAAATCTTGATGATTTCAGGCGTTTTATCCGATGCCCATGTTCTTTTGAACAAGGAATATCAGACAAACAATGCAATGCAATTTCGGATCAGAAACGGATAAAGGTTTTTCGGTTGACCGATTTTTCGGCAGTTTGAAAGGTGCAGGAAAGACCTGCACCTTTATGCCGTTCTAAATTTCTTGCTCCATAATATAGTCATCCATAAAAAATCCGTCGCCGATATCTGCTTTTTTCTCATCCACTTTGCGAAATCCCATTTTTTCATAGACGGCAATGGAGTTTTTGTTGTTTTTATTCACCGTAAGATAGATGCTTTTTAAGCCTGCTTCCTCCGCAATGTCCAAAATATCACGGAGCATTACGGTGGCGATGCCCCTTCCGCGGTGCGCTTTGTCAATGTATACTTTGCTCAGAAAGATTTTGCTTTTTTCCGGTTCCTTTTTTACAGCGTAGTAGCCGACCGGCTGTCCGTCCCACAGAGCTATTTTATAAATCATCCCTTGTGCAATTTGTTCTGCAACAGCCTCCTGACTTTGAAATTTGCCGACCATGTAGTGAACCTGTTCTGCTCCGAGCAGACAGTCATAATGCCTGTGCCATATCTCTTTTGCCAGAGCGGCAACCGTCACGATGTCTTCCTGGTTTTCTGCTTGCTTTAATACAACTGCCATTTTGAAACCCTCCTTATTTTCTGTGAAACAATACACGGTATTGTTTTTTCGTTCAAAGATTGCCCGATTTGCCGCTTTACATGATTTCTTCGGAATCCAAAAGAATGGTGACTGGTCCATCGTTGAGCAGTTCCACCTTCATGTCGGCGCCAAATTGTCCGGTTTGAATTTTCCCCGGGAGCTGTTGCTGAAGATACTGGATCATCGCTTCATACATTTGCTCAGCAAAGGCCGGAGAGCCGGCTTTCGTAAAACTGGGTCTGCGCCCTTTTTTACAGTCGGCATACAATGTAAACTGCGAAATCAAAAGAATTTCCCCCTCAACATCCAAAAGGGAACGGTTCATTTTGCCGGTCTCATCTTCAAAGACCCGAAGGTTTATCATCTTGTCGGACATATGCTTCAGAATCTCTTCTGTGTCTGTCTCCGCAATGCCTACAAGCGCCATATAACCCTCTTGAATTTTCCCTTTGATGGTTCCCTCGATGGAAACACTGGCATGGCGGACTCTTTGCAATACAATTCTCATTTTATCACTTCCTACAGCTTTTTGTTGGTTCGGGTAACGCTTATGATGTCCTTGATGGTTTTCACCTTGCTGACGGCTCTGGAAAGCTGATCTGAATTTTTGATTTCCAAAGTCAGGGTAATCAGACACAGAGCGTCCTTGGTGGTTTTTGCGTTCATTGCCCGCAGGGGAATTTTCAATTCGTTGAAGCAGACCGTCAGATCCACCAAGATGCCTGCCCGGTCATTGGCGGTCACCAAAAGCTCGGCCTGATATACGGCGGCCTCCGAGGAGGTCCACTCCACGTCAATCAGACGATTGGTATCTCCGTCAGCTTTCTCCACATCCCGGATGGACAGGCAGTCTGCCCGATGCACCGAGACACCTCTTCCGCGGGTGATATAGCCGATGATTTCATCGCCGGGAAGAGGATTACAGCATTTTGCAAATTTCACAAGGCAATTGTCGATTCCCTTCACACGGATTCCGGTTTTATCCGATTTTGTATGTTTCAGAGGAGCGATCATCGCTGTGAGGTTGGGGGATAACTCTTTTTTATTTTTCTTTAAATAATCCCGCACCCGATAAACCACTTTGTCGACGGAAATGCCGCCATATCCGATGGTTGCATAAAAATCGTCCGGGTGGCTGAAAGAAAATTTCTTTAATACAAATGCGTTTAACTCCGGCTCATAAAAATCATTCATGGTCAGATCCATTTTTTTCAGTTCTTTTTCAATGAGTTCTTTGCCTTTTATAATATTCGTATCGCGGTTTTCTTTTTTGAACCAGGCGTTAATTTTATTTTTTGCTTGAGACGTTTTTGCGATTTTCAGCCAATCCAGACTCGGACCGGCAGAGGTTTTGGAGGTCATGATTTCCACAATGTCCCCGTTGTTCAGCCGGGTGTCCAGAGTGACAATCTTTCCGTTCACCTTTGCACCGATCATTTTCCAGCCGACCGCCGTGTGAATGCTGAAGGCAAAGTCAATCGGTGTGGAGCCGAGCGGCAGACTGATCACGTCCCCCTTCGGGGTGAAAACAAACACCTCGTCGGAAAAGAGATCAATTTTCAGATTGCTGATGAATTCATAGGGGGTTTCAGTATCCTTTTCCACTTCCAGCAACTGTCGGATCCAGGCAAGCTTGGAATCCCAGTCGGTTGTTGTTGTTTTTCCCTCTTTGTATTTCCAGTGCGCCGCAATTCCGTATTCGGCTGTTTTATGCATCTCGTGGGTTCGTATCTGAATTTCAAAAGGAGAACCATTGGTGCCGATTAAAGTGGAATGCAGAGATTGATACATATTTTTCTTCGGCATTCCGATATAGTCCTTAAAACGTCCCGGCATAGGTTTATACAGTTCATGGGCAATTCCCAGAGCAGTGTAGCAATCCTTAACATCGTCCACAATCACCCGCACGGCAAACAAGTCATAGATTTCGTCCATGGTTTTGTTCTTGGAATACAGCTTTCGATAGATGCTGTAAAAGTGTTTCACTCTGCCTTCCACCTGGGCTTTTAAACCGACTTCATCAAACTTCTTTTTCAGGGTGTTTTTGATTTGCTCCAGCACTTCTAAGCGTTCTTCCCGTTTTTGCGCAATGGCATTGGAAATTTCCTTGTATGCCACCGGATCCAGATACATCAAAGATAGGTCTTCAATTTCCCATTTGATACTGTTCATTCCCAAACGATGCGCAATGGGCGCATAAATCTCCATGGTTTCCAGCGCTTTTTCCCGTCTTTTTTCCTCCGGCATGCTTTTGATGGTGCGAAGATTATGCAGGCGGTCAGCGAGTTTGATGATGATAACGCGAATATCCTTTGCCATTGCCATAAGCATTTTGCGCAAATTCTCCGCTTGCTGTTCCTCTTTGGAACTGTATGGAATCTGCCCCAGCTTCGTGACGCCCTCCACCAAAAGAGCGACTTCCTCCCCGAATTCTTTTTTGATATCCTCAAAGGTATACGGGGTGTCTTCAATCGTGTCATGCAGCATCGCAGCTGCAATTGCGGCATCGTCCATTCCAAGATCACTCAAAATCAGGGCGACCTCGACCGGATGGGTGAAGAAGGGTTCTCCGGATTTTCGGAACTGTCCTTCATGCGCTTTTTTGGAAAAGTAGAACGCTTTTGTGATTAATGCCTTATTGATTTTTTTGTTATATTTTGCCATGTTGGAGAAAAGCTCCTCCAGCATTTTTTGATCTTCAGGAAATCCATCGCTATGAGAGCCGGATATCCTTGATTCTGATTGAAAAATATTTCTCACCTCGAAACTCATTGATATAGATGTTTCCTGCGACCGAGACCAGATCCCCTTTTTTCAGAACAGCGCTGTATTTTCCCATTGAGAATCCGACCGCATCAATATATTTGTCGCGCTGACAGAGAGACAGTTTCAGATGTTTTCCCTCTTTAAACGTGAAATTCTTCACGATTTTCGCTTTCCGAACCAAAAAGTTGGGCTGTGCATTTCCCATGCCGAAGGGTTCTAACATTTTCAGCTCCTCCACCAGCTGCGCGGTCATGTCGCTATCATGAATTTCTCCATCCAAAGGAATTTGCTGAATCAGCATCTCGTCGGAAACATGCTCTTTGCAGTAAGCCTCCAGAGAATGTTTAAACGCTTCAAACTGTTCGTCCCGAAGCGTGAGCCCGGCCGCGAGTTCATGACCTCCGAACCGTTCAATATAAGGACGGACTGCACAAAGCGCGTCATAGATATTAAATCCCTTCACACTTCGGGCGGAGCCTTTATGGATTCCGTTTTCCTCGGTGAACAGAATGCACGGCTTATAATATTCTTCTGTCAGTCTGGAAGCGACAATGCCGATGACGCCATGATGCCAGCCGCGGTGACTTAACAGGATAATATTCTGAGATAGAATGGATTTGTCATTTTGAAGAAGGGCTTTTGCCTCCTCATAAATTTGATGCTCAATTTCCTTGCGAAGCTGGTTTTGCCGGTCAAGCATATCTGCGATATTTTTTGCCTCCTGAGGATTATCGGAGGTGAACAGCTTCACTCCAAAATCGGCGTTTCCGATTCTTCCGGCGGCGTTGATTCTGGGTGCCAGCTGAAATCCAAGCGTCCCTGCGTTGATCTCGCTTTCCGCAAATCCGGACACCTGCAAAAGAGCTTGAATGCCAATGTTTTGATCCTCTTTCATGTGCTTGATTCCATAGGAAACAATGGCTCTGTTTTCGTCCTTCAGGGGCACAATGTCTGCAACGGTGCCCAATGCGGTCAGCGCTCCGTATCGTTCCATCAGACGGGGAAGCGACTGCATCCCCACGAGCGCCTGAACCAGTTTAAATGTGACACCTACTCCTGCCAAGTCCTGAAACGGATAAGGGCAGTCCGGCTGCTTCGGATTGATGACTGCCGTTGCCTCTGGAATTTGTGCAGGGCATTGGTGATGATCGGTCAGGATCATATCCACTCCGAGTTCTTTTCCCAGAAGGACTTCGTCTATTGCTGTGATTCCGCAGTCCACTGTGATGATCAGAGAAACGCCTTGCTCTTTCAGATGCCGAACAGCAGGTGCATTGACTCCGTAGCCCTCTTTATGACGATCCGGAATAAAAAACACAACGTCGGCTTTCATTTCCTTTAAAGCCAGATACAGCACGGAAACACTGGTAATTCCGTCCACGTCATAATCGCCGTATACGGCGATCTTCTCGTTTTGTGCGATTGCTTTTTGTACCCTCTGCACCGCCTTGTTCATATCTTTTAAAAGATAGGGGTCGTGGAAACATCGGGCGTCCGGATGGATAAATGCGTTCATTTCGTCCTTTGATTTCAGCCCTCTGTTCATCATCACACTGATGACCAAAGGGTGCAAGGATAACTCTTTCGATAAACGGTCTATGGTTTCTTTTTCCTGTTTTTTCAAAACCCAGCGTTTTTTGCTCATAACGGTCTCACCAAATTTCTTTTCTTTCTCTTTTATTATAACAAGATAAAAACGCTTTTGCAAGGGAAAAGCAGAGGACTTGCTGATAGAGATTTTGCGTGTGAGACACCACAGTTTTCACACAAAAAAACAACTTTCTTTCCTGTAAATTGCTTTTTTTGAAGTCTTGGTTTGAAAAAACGGCTCGAAAAAAATTGAAAACGTATTGTAAATAAGAGAAAATAAGATTATAATATTGAGTAACAGACAAAACACGTTTGAGGGAAGAATGGTTGTCATCAAATGTCTTTTTCAGAGAGCGGTGGATGGTGCAAATCCGCAAAGGCAAGAGGCAACGGATCGGCTTTCCGAGTGGATATGGAAAGGCTTTGCAGAACATATCCGGCTTTCGCACCGTTACAGGCGGAAAAACAGAGTGGGTTTTCAACCAATTTGGGTGGTACCGCGTAAAGAATTTCTTTTCGTCCCGATGTTTTGTCGGGACGTTTTTTTATCACAGAAACCATGACCGCACATGCGGCTGAAATAAAAAAGGAGGCGTTTTTTATGCAGGATATGTATGTTGAAATTGCTGCAAGACTGAAAGACTTAAGAGAAATTATGGATTACAGCATAGAGGAAATGGCAGAAAAAACCGATGTGACACCGGAGGAATATCAGGTTCTGGAATCCGGAACCTCCGATTTCGGGTTTACCTTTCTTCATAAAGCGGCAAAAGCATTGCGGGTAGATATCACCGATTTGGTTGCCGGCGAGTCACCAAGACTTTCCACATTCACCGTGATAAGAGATGGGGAGGGTTTCCCGATTAAGAGGCGTTCCGGGTTCGATTATCACCATCTCGCTTATCTGTTTAAAAATAAGAAGATGGAGCCGTTTGTGGTGAAGGTTCCCTATGAGGAAGAGGCACTGGGCAAACCGATTCCGCTTTCTTCCCACAAAGGGCAGGAGCTGGACTATATTCTGGAGGGTGAATTGAAAACCGTAGTGGATTCCCACGAGGTTATTCTGAAAAAAGGGGACTGTATTTATTACGATTCCTCGAAACCTCATGGCATGATTGCGAGCAGTCCGGAAGGAGTCACTTTTTTGGCAATTGTGACTTCTGCAGAGGCTGAGTAAGAACGGAAGGAGTGGGACAATGAGTTTATTGTGCGAAAAATATGTAAAAGAAGAATATGACAGTCAGGGAAAGCTGACCAATTATGATATCGTCGTTGACGGACCCTTTAATTTTGGCTTTGATGTGGTGGACAAGCTGGCAGAGGAGCAGCCGGACAAACGAGCCATGCTTTGGATTTCCAAAGACAATGAGGTGAAGGACATCTCGTTTCTGGAAATGAAAGAGAAATCCAATCAGTGTGCAAACTTTTTGAAGTCTCTTGGCATTCAAAAAGGAGATAAAG
>CAKRUL010000052.1 GCA_934403665.1 uncultured Clostridia bacterium
TCACAGAAATCCATCCCCAGTGTTTTTGCCAAAAGAACGCCAATCGTGCTTTTTCCGGCACCCGGCATCCCGATTAATATCATGTTCATTGCGTTTCCTCCTTATGTCAGACTTCCAAATGCAAGTTTTTTTCTATGTTATTGTAACAAGATTTGTTCCTTTTGTAAAGGAAAAAGAGCGGGAGACAGGATCTTCGCCGGCGGATTCCGGAAAGGGGATTGACTTTTCAGAGGGATGATTGTATAATTGTATACAATCATACAATAAGGAGGAAGCCGTATGTTAGAGCTGAGTAAAAACTCTCATGTTTTGGAACAGGATCCGTATCATTATACCCTTCAGGATGTGGAAGAACCGAATTTATTTCGGGAGATGTTCCCCTATGACGAGGTTCCGAAAATCCCGTTTAATTTCCGGAAAGTTCCGATGAATATGCCGGAGGATATCTGGATTACAGACACGACGTTCCGGGACGGACAGCAATCCCAGACTCCATACACGGTGCAGCAGATTGTAGATCTGTATGATATGCTTCATACCCTGGGAGGAGAAAAGGGGCTGATCCGGCAGACCGAGTTTTTTGTATACAGCAAAAAGGATCAGGAGGCGCTTTCCAAATGTATGGAACGCGGCTATCGTTTTCCGGAAATCACGACCTGGATTCGTGCCTCCAAAAAGGATTTCCAGCTGGTGAAGGATATCGGCATCCGGGAAACGGGCATTTTGGTCAGCTGCTCGGATTATCATATTTTCAAAAAACTGAATATGACCCGGCGCCAGGCTCTGGATCATTATCTGTCGGTGGTTTCCGACGCCATCGACGCCGGATTGTCTCCGCGCTGCCATTTTGAGGATATCACAAGAGCGGATTTTTACGGCTTTGTGGTTCCGTTTGCCAGTGCATTGATGGAGATGTCCCGTCAGTCCGGCATTCCGGTTAAAATCCGGGCTTGTGATACGATGGGATATGGGGTTCCGTATACCGGCATTGCGCCGCCGCGCAGTGTGCCGGGCATTGTTTACGGACTTCAGCACTGTGCAGAGGTTCCTTCAGAGCTTTTGGAATGGCACGGACATAATGATTTTTATAAAGGGGTTGCCAACGCTTCCACTGCATGGCTTTATGGCGCCTCTGCCGTGAATTGCTCCCTTCTTGGCATCGGCGAGCGAACCGGGAATGTTCCGTTGGAGGCAATGGTGTTTGAATATGCCTCTCTGCGCGGAACAACGGATGGGATGGATACCACGGTGATTACCGATATTGCGGAGTATTTTGAACGGGAATTGGGATATCAGATTCCGCCGATGACTCCCTTTGTTGGAAAACATTTTAATGTGACGCGCGCCGGAATTCATGCAGACGGGTTGCTGAAAGACGAGGAAATCTATAATATTTTTGATACCGACAAGCTATTGAAACGCCCGGTTTCCGTTGCGGTCAGCAACACATCCGGCTTGGCAGGAATCGCCTATTGGCTGAATACCTATTTTCGGTTTACCGGGGAGAAGAAGATCGACAAAAAAGATCCCATTGTGGCATACATCAAAGAATGGGTGGATCGGGAATATGAAAACGGCAGACAAACGGTCATCAGCGATGAGGAAATGGTGGCATTGCTCCGCGGTGCAAAGGATGTGCGCTTTCTATGAAAAAGATTGAATGGGATCATGCCTCCCTGGGCGGAAAAGTGTTTGAGGCGATCGAACAGGCGATTCTGGACGGAACCTATCTCCACGGAGACAGCCTGACGGAGCTTGGGCTATCTGCGCAGTTGGGAGTCAGCCGCACCCCGGTCAGAGAAGCGCTCCGCCAATTGGAGCTGGAGGGCTTGGTGCAGACTGTGCCGAACAAGGGAACGGTTGTGGTCGGAATTTCTCAAAAGGACATTGAGGATATTTACACGATCCGCATGTCGATAGAGGGGCTTGCATGCGAGTGGGCGGCGCAGAAAATCGATACAAAGGAATTGGAGCAGCTGAAAGAAATCGTAGAATTGCAGGAATTTTATGCGCAGAAAGACGACGTTCTGCAGGTGTGGCACTTGGATCGGAAATTTCACGAAATCATCTATGACGCTTCCCGCAGCCGACCTTTGAGAGACACGCTCACCAATTTTCATCATTATATTCAAAAGGCAAGGGCGCTCTCTTTCAAAAGCGGCGGAAGAACCGTGCGTTCTGTCCGGGAACACCGTGCGATTTACGAGGCGATTGCGCAGCACAACGGCGAAAAGGCGAGGGTGCTTGCACAGCAGCACATTGCAAATGCACGCGAAAATTTTCTGACCTACATTTCGCCGGAGAAATAAAGCGTTTTGGCATACCCGAAAGAGAAAGTTAAGAAATCGGCAGGGAAGGCTCCTCCGCGTTGACATTTTATGCATAAAAAGATATAATAAGAAATAGAAATGATGAGGAGGTTCTTCCATGATTTTAGCAGTGGACATCGGCAATATCCATGCAGTGATTGGAGTATATGACGGCAAAACATTGGTTTTCAAATCCAGAATCAGCACGGATACGGCAAAGACGGATGATGAATATACGATTATTCTGGACGCTCTGTTGGAACTGTATGGCGTGCGCAGGGAAGAGATTACCGGAGGAATCATCGGATCGGTAGTGCCGCAAATGGTTTCCACCTTTCTGCATGCCATCAAAATGGTCTGCGGCGTGGAGGCGCTGGTGGTCGGCCCCGGCATTAAAACCGGGCTGAATATTAAAATTGACAATCCGGGGCAGCTGGGAGCCAATTTGGTCTGTGTCTCGGTGGGAGCGCTGGAGAAATATCCGGCACCCTCCATTGTTTTTGACATGGGGACGGCGACGACCGTATCCGCCCTGGATGCTTCCGGGGCTTTTATCGGCGGTTCGATTATGCCGGGGGTCAATATCATGCTGAACAGCCTTGTGGAACGCACAGCGCAATTGCCGCAAATCAGCCTGGAGGCGCCGAAAAATGTCATTGGAGCCAATACGGTGGAATGTATGAAATCCGGGATTGTCTATGGTACCGCCGGCATGCTGGACGGAATGGTGGATCGCTATCGGAAGGAAATGGGAGAGAATCTGACGGTGATTGCAACCGGAAGCCCCGCCGGGGATATCATACGCTATTGTAACCATCAGATGATTTACGATAAGAGCCTTTTGCTGGACGGATTGCGTATTCTGTATGCGAAGAACCAAAAAGAAGATTGAGAAAAGAGGGTATAAAATGAACACATTTCATGAGATGACACCGGAGCAGTTGACCAAAACACCATTTCAAATGATCGGAAAGGAATGGATGCTGGTTACGGCAAAAAAAGGGGAACAGGTGAATACCATGACGGCCTCCTGGGGCGGTCTCGGAGTGATGTGGGGGAAAAATGTTGCTTTTGTGGTGATTCGTCCCCAGCGCTATACAAAGGAATTTATCGATGCTTCCGACTCCTTCTCTTTGTCATTTTTGGATGGGACTTACAAAGAAAAACTGAATTATCTGGGCACCGTTTCGGGACGGGATGAGGATAAAATCGCAAAAGCAGGACTCACCGTGAAAGAGGAAAATGCAGTTCCTTATTTTGCAGAGGCGAATACCGTGCTGATTTGCAAAAAGCTGTATCAGCAGGAATATCAAAAGGAGTGTTTTCTGGATTCTTCCATCTGTGAGCGCTGGTATCCGAACAGCGATTACCACACGATGTATATCGCGGAGATTGAAAAAGTTCTTGTTGTTTAAAAAGCGCGTATCTTAGAGGGATGGCGCCTCCGCTGTGAAATGCGCAGAAGCTTGGCTGTCACGTCTTGCAAAAGACAGAAAGGCAGGAGAAAATTCTTTGAAACAGACTGTTATGATTACCGGCGCTTCCCGTGGAATCGGTGCGGCAACCGCCGCAAGATTCGCACAGGATGGCTGCCGATTGATTTTAAATTACCGGGAAAACGAAGAAAAAATAAAAGAATGGAGCAAATCGCTGCATACGGAAGTGCTTCTCTGCCGCGCGGATGTTTCCGATCCAAAGGCGGTGGAACAGATGGTGCAGGAGGGGCAGGACGCTTTCGGAACCATTGACGTTCTGATTAACAATGCTGGCATAGCAGAGCAAAAACTGTTTTCGGATATCACCGAAGCGGATTGGGACAGAATGTTTGACGTCAATGTGAAAGGCATGTATTTGACCACCAAAGCGGTTTTACCCGGCATGATTCATGAAAAAAGAGGAAAAATCATCAATCTCTCTTCCATCTGGGGAATCACCGGCGCCTCCTGTGAGGTGCACTATTCGGCGTCGAAGGCGGCAGTCATCGGCTTTACAAAGGCTTTGGCAAAGGAGCTCGGCCCTTCCGGCATTTGTGTGAACTGCATAGCGCCGGGTGTGATTGAGACGGACATGAATGCGCATCTGCCGGAGGAGATTCTGGGGGAGCTGAAGGAAGAGACGCCTTTGGGAAAACTGGGCACGCCTCAGGATATTGCGCAGGCGGTCTATTTTCTTTCCTCCCGGCAGGCAGACTTTATCACGGGGCAAGTGTTAAGTCCAAACGGAGGAATGGTTGTTTAAATCTTTCTTTTCTGCGCTGTCAGGCTTGCCATAGTCAGTATGTCTGCGCCTTGAAAACGATATGATGTTTAAAAAAAGGGGTTTTCGCAAGATCTTGCGAAAACCCCTGCATTATTTTCTGTGGTGATTTTTCCACAAAAGCAATCTTTTTTATGCGGTCTTTTTCTTCTTGACGGAGACCCAATAGATTGTCAGCAGGGTCACAAGCAGAAGAATTGCCGCAATTCCCAAAGCCAGCCAGCCGTTTCCTGTCAATCCGCCGATAATATACCCGACGAAGCAGCAGGCCGCCACGATAAGCGCATACGGCATTTGTGTGGAAACGTGTTCAATATGATTGCAATCTGCACCGGTCGAAGCCAAAATCGTGGTATCGGAGATCGGGGAGACATGGTCGCCGCAAACAGCACCTGCGAGAATGGCCGCAACGGTAAGCACCAGCATCTGACCGATTTCATCCGGAAAGATTGCAACAGCGATGGGAATCAGAATTCCGAACGTTCCCCAGGAGGTTCCTGTGGCAAATGCAAGACCGAGAGCGATCAGGAAGAAGATCGCAGGCAAAATGCCGATGGAAATGCTGGAGTTGGAAACCAGATTGCTGACATAACCGCCGGCATCTAAATAGTTTTCGTTACAGACGCCGCTTAATGTCCAGGCAAGGGTAAGAATCAGAATCGCCGGAACCATTGCCTTGAAGCCTTCCGGAATCGCTTCCGCAAACTCTTGGAAGGTGACCACTTTTCTGGGGATATACAACAGGAAAGTGACGATCAAGGTAAAGAAGGATCCCAAAACAAGTGATTTCGCCGAATCACAGTTTGCGAACGATTCCGCAATGGAATTTCCCTCTGTAATACCGCCGGTATATAACATCGCGCTGATGCAAAGAACAATCAGAACACCGATCGGAATCAACAAATCGAAAACTTTTCCCTTTCCTCCGGCACTTTTCTTGTCGGACATGCTGTCCGCTTCAATTTCCTTCTGATGAATCTTTTCATAATGCTTCATCGGACCGAAATCAAATTTTGACACCACCAAAAACAGCATCATTATAATGGTGAGCAATGCATAAAGATTGAACGGGATGGTGTGCAGAAACAGGCTGAATCCGTCGATGGAGGAACTCTCCGGCAAAGAGGAACCCACAGCGGCAGCCCAGCTGGAAATCGGGGCGATGATGCAAATCGGAGCGGCGGTGGCATCGATCACATAAGCCAGCTTTGCACGGGTGATTTTGTATTTGTCTGTCACAGGCCGCATCACGGTTCCCACGGTCAGACAATTAAAATAATCATCTACAAAAATCAATGCGCCCAATCCGCATGTGGAAAGCAACGCCCCTCGCTGAGAGCGGATGGATTTCGCCGCCCATTCTCCGTATGTTTTCGAGGCGCCCGACTTGGACAGCAGAGCCACCAAAATTCCTAAAAACACCAGGAATATCACAATGTTGATGTTTCCCGAAACCTTTTCTCCCATTACTTGAAACATGGTTTCGGTCGCGCGCAGAAAATGAAAATCCGTAAAAAACAATGCACCGGAAAAAACGCCGATGAGCAAAGAAAGATAAACCTCCTTTGTCAGCAGAGCCAATCCGATTGCGATGATGGGCGGTACCAGCACCCAAAAAGAGCCTTGGAGCATAAATGTCTCCTGCATTTTATTTCCCCCTTTTTTCATTCATTTCAAAATAACAGAACATGTTGAACTTCCCGCAAAAATCTTCGCAAATTATTTTTTCAGAGCCTCAGCAATGGCGTCTCCGCTCAAACGGTAGTTGGTCCATTCCGACATCGGAACAGCCCCCATGCGCAGATAAAACTCAATCGAAGGACGGTTCCAATCCAGACAGGTCCATTCCATTCGCTGACATCCTCTGTTTACCGCTTCCTGTGCCACGGCTTGAAATAACTTTTTGCCGATCCCTTTTCCTCTTGCCTCCGGCAGGACAAAGAGATCCTCCAGGTACATGCCGGTTCTTCCCACAAAGGTGGAAAAATTCTCATAGAAAAGAGCAAAGCCAACCGGCTTCCCTTGCCATTCGGCGAGAAAGACAGAAGCCGCCTTTCGATCAAACACAAATTCTTCCAGAATTTCTTCGGTGGCGGTCACACAATCAGACATCTTTTCATATGCCGCAATCCCTTTGATAAAGGAAAGCACCAACGAGGCATCTTTCTTTTCTGCCATACGGATCTGAAGATTTTTCATTTCGTTCCATTCATTCCCTTCTTGAAATTAGTTCTATTTTAATATAAAAAAGCCTGTTTGGCAAGATTTTTTTGTTTTATCCGCCTCATGTTCTGAGAAACAAATGCAGTTGTCCCGCAATCAAAAAAGCGGCCGACTGCAATGAGCAAGCCGACCGCTTCTTCTGTCTGAATACAGCTCTGCGATAACAGGATCCATCTCCGACGCACCGCTGTCCGGTGTCAAAAGGGAATCTCGCCGGTTTTTATGCTTTCTGAATACCTTCCGTATTCCATTCCCGATAGGTATTTACAATAATGATTGCCGCAATGATAAAGGTCAGAATATCCGAAACCGGCATAGAGTACAGCACACCGTCCAAGCCAAAAAACAGCGGCAGAAGCATCGCAAAGCCAACCCCGAACACAACCTCACGGAACATGGACAACAGTGTGGAGGTCAGCGCTTTTCCGATAGCCTGCAAGAAGATAAAGCATGCCTTGTTGACACAGGCAAGAACCATCATGCAGAGATAGATACGAAAAGCCTTGATGGCAAAGTCGGAATAATAGCTGCTCTCGTTTGCCGCACCGAAAACGGTGATGAGCTGACGGGGGAAGCCCTCTGCCAACACAAGCGCCGCCGCGCCGACCAGCGCTTCCGCAATCAGCAGCTTTGTGAACAGCTCCCGGACACGCCGTTTTTTCTCTGCGCCCTTGTTGTAGCCGACAATCGGAATGCAGCCCGCCGCCATGCCGACCACGATGGAAATGACGATCTGGAAGAATTTCATCACAATGCCCACAACCGCCATCGGGATTTGTGCGTACTGCTCCTGTCCGAACACAGCATCCAGCGCACCGTATTTGCGGAGCATATTGT
>CAKRUL010000053.1 GCA_934403665.1 uncultured Clostridia bacterium
ATGCCATTCGTCCAGGTAATAATCAATGAATCCTATCTTTTTCATGTCCCCTTCTCCTTACTCTCTTTCGGGTTGTTCCACCGGAAGTGCAACCGGATGAAATACCTCTTTTAGTTTGTGCTCTTCTGCAGAAGAATCATCTGTCTTGCGTTGCCAGACCGAAGCATAAAGATAACACGATCCTGCGGATGAATATCTGTTGCAAGTGCGGAGCGAACGGAAATTCTTCCGCCTTCATCGCTCACAAGCGTTTTGGTAAAGGCTCCTGCACGGTAGCCCTCCATCGAATAGACATCATTTTTGTCAAAAGTTTTCTCATAAGACATCCGGATAATCTCGCCGTCATATGCGGCAATATAGCCGCAGGAAATGCGGTTGGAGCCTTGATAGGAGGAATCGGTCGGGTTTCTGGAAAGCATCCATTTCTCCTGATCAAAATCATAAAGGAACTCAAAGCCTGCAACCTTTTGCCCTTCTATGCTGACGCGAAACACATCTCCTCTGTCCAGGTTCTGTGCCGTCGGGTATTCCGCATAATCAATGTAAGCTGATTTTTCCTGATTGCCCTCAAAATAATAAATTTTGTCTTTGGTCTCCCCGTTTTCATCCACGCTTGCTGCTTTGCGCAGGAACACAACGGTGGGGGTTTCATAAGTAACTCCTTTAAAGGAACCGCGAAGAACCAAAATATCAGCTGTCTGCCTGTCACTGGTCTGATAAGACTCCACGGTATAGCTGTACATCGTGTTTAAGTCGCTCATCGCCATCGTGGTATATTTTTCATCCTCGCGGTTGTTCTCTTCCTTAGGAATGACAAAAATCTTTGTCCGGGAATCCACAAGAATTTTTCCTTCCCCCATGGTGCGTGCGTTCAGTGAGTAAGGAGTATTCGTCAATTTCAAAGAACAGAAGAAGCTTTTCTGTCCTGACTGTGTATCCGGGGTGACAATATCACGGATTTTTCCGTCACTGTCTGTACTGTAACCGATCAACTGTCTTTTGAAGCCATCTGCTGACAGTATTTCTGTCGGAATATCACTGCGTGCGTTCACAACACATTTCTGGGTATTGAAATAGAAGGTGTTGCGAACTTCAAGAATAGAGATTGCACCGGTTTCCGTCAGTAATTTCAACCGCAGCGAAAGTTCCAGACCCTCCTCGAAAGAACCGTCGATCAGATAGGCATATTGTACTGTACTTCCGTTTCTCGCCGTCATATAGAATATCCGTCCGTAGTAATCTGTATATACGTCTACCAAATCCCCTGTACGGAAATTCGTTAAAGAGACCGCCGGCAAAACCGAATAATTTTTCTGATTCACCGTGATTTCTTTCTGGTTGCTTCCATCATTTACCGCTTCCAAGGTGCCGGAAGTTTTTCCGTCCCCGAGAATAGCAATCCTTTTGGTTCCGTTATCCATCACATTCAGAACCATTCCCTGTTGTACCGCTTCCCATGTAATCTCGTTTCCCTCGCTGTCCTCCAGAAGAAGCTCCTTGCTCTGATTTTCACTCAAAGAAACCTGATAGCCCGTTCTCAGATCTTTGACCGTTCGGTCGGACAATACAGAATCTACCGCATACGAAATCATCTTTTCAATTCGGGCAATTTCGTATCTTCCGTCTTTGTCGTTGTCCAAAAAGATTATTTTCTCATCGGTCAGATTCGAAAAATCAAAAGAAAGCACCAGTTCTCCGTTATAGAGAAACTGCGTTTCGGAGGAAATATTCACTTTCAGATTCTGATCGTTCTGTTCATATTCCAGACGATTGTTCTCTGCCGAGATGATCTGATCGGCAAACAATTCCACTGTCTTGTTTTCCTCCTCCGGCATCACAAGGCTGACAACCTTGTCAATGTCGTTCTCATATTCATAAAAAATTTCTGCTTTTTTGCCTGTCAAGCGATCTTTCCAGGAATGAACATATTGAAACAAAGTTCCATCAATTTTAATCTGATCTTCCGGAAGCTCGCCTGCGTCTATGCTGATATCACTGATTTCGTCTGCCTCCATGATCCCTTTCCGGAATTTTAATTTCAGATATTTTTCGGAAAATAAGATGTCAGACGGCTGATAAGTAACCATATTGTCCTCTATGGCAACTACTTCATTGCAAGGTGTCAGCAACAGCTGATAAATCAACTGCGGGAAAGCCTTTTGAGACACATACTGGTCATAGGAGGAGATGGAAACGCCTTTGCACAAATCCAAATCCTTGGAAACCGAATAATACCCCATCGGATAGCCGCCCTTATATTCCGCCTTCTTTTCATAGCCCAGCAGACTAACGAAGGTTTTCAGCACCTCATAATAGGTCACCGGCTGTTCCGGAAGAAAACTCCCGTCACCGTATCCGTTCATATAATGATATTCCGCACAAGCCATGATATCTTCATAGTACTTTGTCGCGGTAGAAACATCCCGAAAGGAAACCGTTTTACTGTGAGATGCTCCCGTCAGTTTTGCGAGAGTTGCGGCAAGCTCCGCTCTTGTCACCGGATATTCGGAATAGTCAAACTCCGTCATATCGGCAAGAATCCCAAGGTTCCGGATATGCTGCTGTGCTTTGCCCGAAACCTCCGCGCTGCCGTCCTCACCAAGAGTTGTATAAACAAACGTCTGTGCCAGAAGGCAAAAGATCAAAAAGATTGCTCTCCATTTTTTCATCCTCTGTTTCCTCCTTTTAAGGTATTATAAATCAAAACACAGACCTCTGCACGGCTGGCAGTGTTTTTCGGCAGGAACTGCTCCTCTCCTGCCCCTTTCACATAACCGGCATTGCTCAGAATCAGCACGGCATTTTTCGCGTAATCGCTGATTTGATCGAAATCACGGAAGGTGTTTTCGACAGAGGAAACCTCGCCAACCAATCTCTTTTTCTGCAGCAAACGGTAAAGTATGGTCACCATTTCTTCCCGTGTGACCGGATCATTTGCCCGAAAACAGCTGTCCTCATAACCGCTGACAAGACCATAGCCATAAGCGGAGGAAACAACGGGGTAATACCATTCCTCCTGCGAAACATCCGCAAAATTGCATTGCGCGGAATCATCAAGAAGCTGGTAGGAGTTCACCAGAATTTTGCAGAACTCCGCACGGGTAACCGAATCATTCGGAGCAAAGACTCTTTCTTCTTTTCCGGAAACAACCCCTTTGTCCTGCAGATGCCGGATGGCCTCTTCTGCCCACGGCACATCTTTAAGATCGACAAAAGAAAGATCTTTCGGCGGCTCAGGCGTCTGTGTCGGAGAAGGCTTTGTGGTTTGCGGATAGCTGACCGATGAGCCTCCGGAATTTCCGCTCGGTTTTGATGTTGCAGCCGGTTTCTCCAATTCATCCACTACTTTTTTATAATTGTTCTCCAAATCACTGATGGAAGAAAAGCTCTTCGCTTTCAGACCGGTCAGCACTTTGCTTTTCTTTGCGGTAGAGAAAGTCTTATAATCCGGGAAACGGAAGCAATTCCAATTATCCAAAATAAACTGATCCAGTTTTTTTGCATCCAAATCCGAAAAAGCGCTCTGCGTCACTGCTAAATAAAAACGCTCGCATACTTTTTCATAGCTGTCCAAGGTTTCTTTGTTGATATTTTCCCAAACCTTTTGCTTCAGCGTCTCTCCAAAATTACAGTAGCTTTCATATAAAGTACGGTATTTGTCATCCAGCACAAAATTTGTACCAACATAATATTGAAAAACTTCATCCTTAAAAGCAACTTTTTCATTGCTGTTTAAAATTCCCAAAATAACAGAAGAAGTAAAAATAGAAGGAATTCCGGAAATGGTATAATTTCCTTTTTGCTGCAGCATCTGATTTAAAATTTCATTTTTTCCTTCTGTCGTTCTCTGATAGAACAAGACGTCTAACCCCAAATCTTCTGCATACAGAGCGATCTGTTGTTCGTAATCCTGCGCCGTTGCGTCCGCTTTATTAAAAAGCGCGATCATGCTGTCGTATTCATCTTTTGTCCGAAGAGTAAGATTTTTCTGAAGAATTTGATTCGCTGCAGAAGAATTGACTCTCACAGAATAGTTGCCGCCCTCTTTGAGTAACACCTCAAACGCAAAGGCTCCGTCTGCTCCTGTCTGCACCTGATCTGCATAAACCGTTTCTCCGCTTTCTTTGCGAAAACTGAGGGTGACCATCGTTTCTCCATCCTCATAATTTCCTTTGACGAAAAAGCGGTAATGCAGACTTTCGTTCTCCGCGGGCTCGCAGCGAAAGCTGACATTCAGCATATTTTCCGCAGAAACCGGCAATACAAGCAGCATCATTCCAATCAGTAACAGTGCCAGCATTCTCTTTTTCATTGATCTTATCCCCCTTTACTTTATCTCATGAAAAAAATGAATTTCATCCAGAGAATTCCATTGGTTATTGGTGTTTCCGTGTCCCACCAGCTTCACATAGCGGCAAGTCTTTTTCTCTGGCAAACGAATGGTTTCAAAGCCTTCCGATTTTCCGTCGGACTTCCCGGAGAACACCTGTTCCCAATTTTCCTTGTCACCGGAAACATAAAGATCAAAGGTCTGTACCCTTGTGTTTCCGACATGCCATTTCAGCTCAAGGCTGGAAAGTTGCTCTTCCTTCTCAAATTCGAAAAGAATCCATTCATTGTCTCCCAATGCCGCCCAATAAGTGTTCAGATCCGCATCCACCGCGTCATAGGCGGAACTGTTGGTATTCAGAGACGCTTCTGCCCGTTTCAAGCGGATTCTTCCCGGTTCATCGGAATTCACCAGGTTCAAACTGTCCGCCGAGATATTTGAGCTTGTCTTAATAAAAGCAACATTTGCAATCGGATCCCAGGAAAGCGACTGTTTCAGCGCCTTTACTGTTTCCTCTGCAGGAACGTAAAGAACCCCGTTTTCTGTCACAAGAGGATGATGCAACTGCGTTTTTTCTTCTTCGTCCAAATGGATCTCATTGGCTTGTGTGAGAAATGAAACCGTATGACTTTCGTTACGATAAACACCGGGTTCCGTCTCACCGAACGTGGAGTCGATCTTTTGCACCAGCTCACCGGCCGGCAGATACAGAACATTCTCCTTCAGAAACGGTTTTGACTGGAAGGATTCAAACATCCCGTTGATTTTGACATCGATTGCAGTGCCGGTGTTCTTTGTGATATTCCCCAACAGAGACAAGTCCGAGAAGGAATCCACTGCATAATTCCAGGAAAGGGTATATTCACCGGCAGGAGCAGTGAAGGTGATAATATTGCGTCCCTTTTCGGCTTTACAGGTATCGATTTTATTTCCCTGCGCATCCAGAACATCCCACGCTCCGTTTCGCAGTCCGTTCACTACAAAGGTGATATTTCCCTGGGTGCCATCCGCGGATTTTACCGGAACGGCAGAAGAGAGAATCAGGTTGTCGCCCTTGGCGAGATATGCCACCCGATCCTTGATCTGAACGCCGGCATACTGCTCGTTATTTTCCACCAGCGTTACTTCCAGCGGCTGTAAATTCTTCTGTTGATCGCTGACCTGCAGCACATTCAAAAACACATCGTTCTTCGCGGAAGTTTCCGGCGAGACTTCGATCCGCCATTTGCCTGCCTCTGTTGTTTTTGTTTTCGGCACTGCTTTCCAGTTCTTTCCGGCACTTTCAAACTCGTGTCCCTCGCCGCCGATCTTTGTGATCTGCGGATTCTGCGGAAGCAGGGTATCGTTCACCATCTTCCCATGATAGCCGTATTCGGTTCTCTGAATGGTTGTTCTGGTTCCTTCTGTCTGCGGCTCCTCCTCGGAGTGAAGCAGCCAGCTTTTCCGGAAGGAAGCATCTGCGCTTGTGATGTTGTCCAGCACAATCAGAGCACCGGGATATTCCTCATCAAAGAAATTCAAAAACAGGAAGGAGCGGCTGTACTGCTCCACCTTGTCGGAATACGCTTTGGTTAAATCCCCTTTCAGATAACTGTATGCCGGTTGTTGCGCATCCGGCCCGAAATCATAGCCAAGAACATCTGCCGTCCGGTTCTCCTCGCGCTGCATTTCCTCTACCGTGTCCGGCTCCTTGCCTCCGGTTATCAGTCTCTGCCCGCCGTCGGCATAGTTGGTATAAACCGATTCGACCTGTTCGTTCGGATCATACACCAGCATACTGTTGTGCGCCACGGTGCGCTTGTGATAGTTCATGTCATGCAGGCTGGCATAAGCCAGTGAGGACACATTTCTTCCGTTTTCATCCTGAAACGCGGCGCTTTCATACAGACCGGAATCAATCGCAAGCGCTCCCTTATAATAAATATCAAAATGCCCTGCATCGGCATGCTGATGGTTTCCGTATGCACTGCCCTGCAGATTCATCTGCACGACCATGCTGTTGCTGTCCAGCCCCTCCTCCCAGGAGGTGCGTGCCGTCATCATCGGGATAGGTTCTCCGGAATAAGAAGTCAAAGGAAAATTCCGAAAGCTGCCGTTCGGCTCCACATCCACATCATTCATAATCAGATGCAGCACTGCGCTGACATCCGAAATGACCGTTGAAGCACTCTTTCCGCCTTGCAGATAGCGATAATATTCCCGTTTCAGATAGGGATCTTTGTACAGGTTTCCCGCCATGAAAAATACCGATGCATAGGTACCGTCATATCCGTAAACCGTTTTCGTCACATCATCCCCCGTCGGAATGTATTTTCCGTCGGGTTTTCGGGCATACAGAAGTCCGTATGCCGGATTCTTCTGTGTGCTGTCATACACATGGTCATATCCCATCCCTTTAAACAGGTAGGCACACATCAGTTCAAAGGCGTAACGAAACCGCCCGTAGGAGGGACCTTCGCTGAACGCAGTGGACTGATAGGCATAGTTTCTTGCCGGCACAAAGCCGCTCAGAATTCTGCCTGCAACAATGTTATAGACCTTCGGATCCTCATCGTAAAAAGCAATTCCTGCCGCCAGCATATCCTTGTTCAGCTGATTTTCAACGTTATGTCCCAGCACATCCCCCTCATGAAGCGGCGGCCAGCCAATCTCCAAAAGAGTCGCATGGGAAAAAGTGTAGGTGCGGATTTCTTCCCGCTCCGCATCTGTCATCAAAGGATAACACCAGTCATATACCAAAGCGGCATCGTAAATCATCTGCCCTCCCATACGGGTGATGGCATCACTTCCCGGACGGTTTGCAAGGGTGCTGATCATATTTTTAGCGATGGTGACCGCCTTGCGGCCTTTGGTCTCATCGCCCTCCATCAGATACAGAAAGGCATTCGCCTCCAAGCACTCCAGATAAGAAGTGTTCATATTGGTATATGCTCCGCTTCCGATTGGCTCCAGAGTTCCGTCCGTTTCCAGCTGACTCTTCTCTTTCAGATATTGATACACCTGCACATTCTGCGGATGCGTCAGATTCTGCCGAATCCGCGGAACATCCGAGCTTCTCAGCAATACCCGTGGATGCTCTGCCGGCGGTGTGAGAGCCGGAAGCGGAAAGGAAATGTCCTGCTTTTCTCCGTATTCCGGCAGAAAAACCGGTGTGGAAAACCGTTCTCCTTCCGGGTTATAGTCCGGCAAAGAGGTGATGGCAATCTTATCAACGCAAAAATAAGGAGCGCGGGGTTCCATTTCAATGACATGTTCCCCGGGGATGAACACTTCCATGG
>CAKRUL010000054.1 GCA_934403665.1 uncultured Clostridia bacterium
GAGCAAAAGAATACTGATCACATTGACGGCAAGAACGGCAAGCGCCTCCGAGCAGTATGCAAGAATGCTGTCCGTTGTCTGAGTCACCGCCTTCTCGACGGAATTTCGCACAAAGCCGGGCAGATTCTGAAAAAATTCCGGCATCGACTGCGCCATTTGCTGATTGGAATCCAACGAATGAAAAATCCAGTCGCGAACCGCCGAAAACAGAGGCGTTTTCATCAAAAGTCCGGCAACCCACGGATAAATCAGCCAGGTAAACACCGTGGTAAAAAAGATGGAACACAGGCTGAACACCGCACGGATCAAACCTGCTTTGATGCCGTAAACGGTAAAGCCCAGAACAATCAGAAGAATACCGATTCCCGTAATCGTGAAAGACATAGAACACTCCTTTCCGCTCAACCGCCCAAAAACCATGGAAATCGCGGAAAAACTTTTTTAATGGACAATATCAATCTCGGTCGTGCCGACCAGAACAATCTTTCCTTTTCCGCCAAAGAGCACCTTTTTAATATCCTTGGAAATTTCCTGACGCCGCAGTTCCTTTCCGTTCCGGCTGACCACATGAAAGCCTTTTTTCACGTTGGCAAGAAGATTCCGTCCGTCAAAAGACAGATTCCCGATCTCCTGATCCGAGACATAGACCCCTTTTTCCGTCCCCTTTTCATCCACAATCACAATGCGGTATTTGCTCTCGTAATTGCTGTTGAACACCAAGGCGACCTCGCCGCCGTCCAGATACTGAAACGCAGAGAGCTCCCGTCCGCCGAAATCATAGCCAGAAACGGTCTCGCCCTTTTCGTTGAAATGGAAAACGCCGGTGTCGGAAATGCCCAAAATGTTTTTATTCCCGTTATCATATTTCAGATTCGTCAGAAGCATGTTTTCCTTTGCGGAACGGGCATAAGGCTCCGGCTGATTGATATGGAAAAACGTCAGATAGCTGTTCAGCTTCCCTTCCGTAATGTCCAAAGCAGAAATGACAAGCCCCTGTCCGTTTGCAGAGAGGGCGGCATCCAGCACATTGCTTTCCCCCGAATGCCAGATGAAAATTTCCTGCCCGTTTTTATCATAGATTTTCACCTGCTCCTTGGAGCCGGAATCCTCTGTCACCGCCGCGATATACCCATTGTCAAACAACTTGGCGAACACAATGTTGTAATCGGTGGTCAAAAGCGGAGACACGCTTCTCTGCTGAAACTTGAGGATGCTTCTTCCGCCTCTGTCATAAACGATGCAGTGATTTTCCCCGGCGCGCAGAATCGGCGTGTGGAACGAAATCATCTGCGTCGTCACATTGCTCATCGCGGTCTCCCATGCCGGGTTTCCGTTTAAGTCGTATGCCTTCACGCCGTTTTTGGAACAGCTGATCACATGCTGGGAAAAAACATCATATTCCGATACAAAGCTGCCGTCCACCGGGATGGTGACTGCCGCTTTCTGATTCAAATCATGATACAGCAAGCCCCGGATAAACTGGTTGGAGGTGATCAGATACGCCCCCAGCGAAACCAGAACAATCAATCCGATCAGAATCCACGTGGTGAGACGGCGGCGGCGCATCCGTTTTTCCTTTTGCAGACGGCGATTCTGCAAAAATGCTTCATTTTTCTGTTCATTGATTCGATCTTGTTCGTTCAAAGAATCTCACCGCCCATTCCTGTTTTTTCAATCTCTTTTTCAAGTTCATAGTATACTTCTTTCAAAAAAAGTCCCTGCGGCGGAGCCGTGGAGCCTGCACGGCGCCGGTCTCTGCCCTCCAGAATTTCCGGAATGCAGTCCTCCGGAAAGGAGCCGCGCCCGATTTTCAGAAGCGTTCCTGCGATGATACGCACCATATTATATAAAAAGCCGTTTCCGGTGACCTCAATCACGATCATGGGACCGTCCTGTTCCACCGTCAGATCATAGATGGTGCGAACCGGAGATTTCACCTGCGCTCCTGCCGCCATAAATGCGGAAAAGTCATGCGTGCCGCAGAAATCCCTCCCTGCGCGCCGCATCTTCCCGACATCCACCTCGCCGGGATAGAAATAAACGCGATCCGCCAAAAGCGCATTGCGCGTCCGGTCATTCCAAATCTGATACCGATAGGTTTTCCCCTTGGTGTGGTATCTGGCATGAAAGTCCATCGGCACTTCGCGGCACTCGTGTATCGCAATATCATCGGGCAGAACACAGTTCAGCGCCAGCGGAAAGCGATCCAGAGGAATCTGCGATCCGGTCATCACATTAAAATAAAAGTTCATCGCATGCACACGGGCGTCGGTTCGTCCGCAGCCGATCACGGTGACCTGTTCCCCGGTCCGCTCCAGAAAAGCAATTGCCAGAGTTTCCTCTATGCTGATAAACCGTTTTTGTTTTTGAAAGCCGAAATAATTGGTTCCTGCAAAGGAACAGCGGAATAATAAATTTCTCATTGTTTTCTTAAAACCCTCTGATGTCGCATCCGGAAATCCGGAGGACAAGAATCACAGCAAACAGAATAAGCACCGCAACCCATGCATAGGCATCCAGCCGCGTATACCGAAGCTCTCTGAGTCTGGTGCGGTTTTCGCCGCCGTTATAGCACCTTGCCTCCATCGCTGTGGCAAGATCCTCGGCGCGGCGGAAAGCGCTGATAAACAAGGGAACCAGAATCGGAACCAGGTTTTTCCCCCGTTTCACCAGACTCCCGGTTTCAAAATCCGCCCCTCTCGCCTTCTGCGCCTTCATAATTTTATCGGTCTCCTCAATCAGGGTAGGAATAAACCGCAGTGCAATGCTCATCATCATGGCAAGCTCGTGTGCCGGAACGCCGATTCTCTGAAAGGGAGAAAGCAGACGCTCCATCCCGTCCGTCAGTGTGATGGGACTTGTGGTATAGGTTAAAAAGGAGGTGCCGATCACCAGAAAGATGATCCGAAGCGCCATAAACACCGCCGTGAAAATCCCCTCATAGGTCACATCCCAGAAAAGAACGTGAAACGCCACTTTTCCGCTCGTCATAAACATATTCAAAACAACGGTAAATATCACAAAAAACAGGATGGGTTTTAATCCCTTGAAAATATATTTTGCAGGAATTTTGGAAAGAAAAAGCAAAAAAATGTTGCACACCAAAAGAATCCCGAAACCGAAGAACCCATCCACCACAAAAATCATCACCATATAAAGAATGGTAATCAGAATTTTGGTTCTGGAGTCCAATTTATGTACGACAGAATCAGCGGGATAATACTGTCCCAGAGTGATGTCCTTCAGCATGTCAGATCCCCCCGTTTCTCCAGAATGCGCAGGATTTCATCCCGTCCCTCTCCGGTTGTCAGAATATCGGTGTGAACCGGATAGCCTGCCCTCTTCAGCTCAAAAAACACCTTTGTCACCTGCGGAACAGACAGCCCGATTTTCTCCAGCTCGTCCACCCGGGAAAAGATTTGCCTGGTGGCGCCGTCCATCACGATTTTCCCCTGATCCATCACGATGATCCGGGAGGCATTGTTCGCAATATCCTCCATGGAATGAGACACCAGAATGACCGTGATCCCCCAGCTTTCATGCAGCTGTTTGATCCGGTTCAGAATTGCGGTTCTCCCTTTCGGATCCAACCCTGCGGTCGGTTCATCCAGAATGATAATGGAAGGCTTCATCGCCAGAACGCCGGCAATTGCCACCCTTCTTTTCTGCCCTCCGGACAGCTCAAACGGAGATTTCTCCAGCATTTCTTCCCGAATGCCGACCATCTCGCAGGCGTCATACACCCGCTCCCGAATCTCCTGCTCCGAAAGGCCCATGTTTTTGGGGCCGAAGGCAATGTCCCGATACACCGTTTCCTCAAACAGCTGTGCTTCGGGATACTGGAACACCAGCCCGATTTCAAACCGGATCTGCCGGATTTTCGCTTTGTCTGCCCAAATATCTGCCCCATTATAATAAATGTTGCCCTCCGTGGGCGCAAGCAACCCGTTCAAATGCTGAATCAAGGTGGATTTCCCCGATCCGCTGTGCCCGATCAATCCGATAAATTCGCCTTTTTCAACGGAAAAACAGACCTTTTCAATTGCCGTTTTTGAAAAAGCAGTATCCGGCATATAGACATGAGTCAGGTTTTCTACTTTCAGCAACACGTTTCTGTTCCCCCTAACAGTTTCTCCAGTTCACCGACGCATTCCGCAACGGTCAGCTTATCAAAAGGCACATGAATGCCTGCACGCCGCAGTTCAAACAGCAATTCCGTCGTCTGCGGAACATCCAGACCGGTCTGTTTTAAAATCGCCACGTTTTTGAACACATCCCGCGGCGTATCGTCCATCAGAATCTGCCCCTTTTCCAAAACGATAATCCGGTCGGAAAGCGCCGCCTCCTCCATATAATGGGTAATCAGCACAATGGTCAAACCGAATTCCCGATTCAGCATCTTCAGCGTTTTTAATACCTCTTTGCGCCCCATGGGGTCAAGCATGGCAGTCGGCTCATCCAGAACAATACATTCCGGACGCATAGCGATAATGCCGGCGATCGCCACCCTCTGTTTCTGTCCGCCGGACAGCATATGCGGCGCCCGGTCGCGGTATTCATACATGCCGACAGATTTCAGAGCCTCATCCACCCTTTTCCGCATTTCCGCCTGCGGCACACCGAGGTTTTCACAGGCAAACGCCACATCCTCCTCCACAACGGAAGCGACAATCTGATTGTCGGGATTCTGAAACACCATGCCCACATTGCGCCGCACCTCCAGCGTTTTTTCTTCGCAGGAGGTGTCCAGCCCCGCCACATACACCTTTCCGCCGCACGGCAGCAGAATGGCATTCAGATGCTTGGCAAAAGTGGACTTGCCGGATCCGTTGTGCCCCAAAACAGACAAAAACTGCCCCTTGGGCACCGTGATATTCAAATGATCTAAAACCAGGACGCTTTCCTCTTCCTCATTCATATACTGATAGGAAAGATCCACGGTCTGAATAATTTCTTTCAATCGTTTCAACTCCAAAATTGTGTGATGTCAATGCAATGCTAAAAGACGCATCGCCCGGTCGAGCCGCAGGGAAGCACATACGGACTGTCCGAAACCGGAAGCCCGATTTCATTCGCCTCCACCTTGCAGGGAAACCGTCTGCCCACCGTCATCATCAAGATATTATACAGCACATTCGGCGCAAGCCCGGTGGTATAGGAATTGATGATGAAAAACAGCGGCTTGTCCGAAAGCACGCGGGAGCACAGCTCCACCAAATCAAATATTTTATCCTCCAGCGTCCAGATTTCCCCCTTCGGCCCTCTCCCGTACGAGGGGGGATCCATAATGACCGCTTCATACAGACTGCCGCGGCGGATTTCGCGTTCCACGAACTTGACGGCATCGTCCACAATATAGCGAACCGATTTTTCCTGAAGTCCGTTTGCCGCAACATTCTCCTTCGCCCATGCCAACATCCCCTTGGAGGCATCCACATGGCAGACATGCGCCCCGGCTTTCAGCGCCGCCACCGTCGCGCCGCCGGTATAGCCGAACAGGTTCAACACCTTGATCGGACGGTTTGCGCCCGAAATCTGCGCCCTTGCAAAATCCCAATTGCAGGCCTGCTCCGGAAACAGCCCGGTATGCTTGAATCCGGTGGGACGCACGATAAACGTCAAATCCTTGTAACCGATTTTCCTGCTCTGGGGCATTTTCGGATCATAAATCTCCCAATTTCCGCCGCCTTTTTTGCTACGGATATACTTTCCGGAAACCCGGTTCCATTTTTCTTTTGCATTGCGATACGACCAAATGACCTGGGGATCCGGACGAATACAGGTGAACTTCCCCCACCGTTCCAGCTTCTCCCCATTTGCCGTATCAAGAACTTCATAGTCCTTCCATTCCTCTGAAAGCCATATCATATTTTTAACCTCTGAATTTCTGATGTGATCAATAAGCGCTTCGCATTGCTCTCTGCGCTCTGTCCTTTGCGCTCTGTCCTTTGCACTCTGTTCTTTGCGCTCTGCGCTTTGCAACTATTATACCACAATTGCCATCACATGGAAAGAAATTTTTTGACGATTTCCGCGCCGGCTTTTTTACAGCAATTCAAAATCCACCTGCCGCAAAGCCGGAGAGGCTCCTTTGACCCGAACCCGCACCTGATCGCCGATGGAAAAGGTTCTTCCGGTTCGCTTGCCGACCGCCGTATAGTTCGCTTCGGAAAATTCAAAATATTCGTTTTCGATATCCGCATAGCGGATCAAGCCCTCGATGGTATTCTCCAGCTCCACAAAAATACCGAACCCTGTGACGGAAGAGATGATGCCCTCCGTCTCCTGCCCGATAAACTGCTGCATATATTCCGCTTTTTTGATATCCTGCGTATCCCGTTCCGCATTGTCGGCGATCATTTCCCGCTCGGAGGACTGCAAAGCCGCACGCTCCGTAAGCGCTTGGTATTTGGTAAGCAGTTCCCCCTCCATTTTTCCATCCAAAATGAGCTTTAAAATCCGGTGAATGATCAGATCCGGATACCGACGGATCGGGGAGGTAAAATGACAATAATATTTTGCCGCAAGCCCGTAATGTCCTTTGTTCTCGGGAGAATATTTTGCTTTCATCAAAGAGCGCAGAAGAATGGTGGAAATGATCTTTTCCTCCTTTTTCCCCTGACACATCTCCAAAATTTCCAGAAGCTGACGCGGCTTGATCTCCTTCGGCATTTTGACGCGATACCCCAGATTTTTCACCAGAATCAGAAACTTCTGCATTTTTTCGGCATCCGGTTCCTCGTGAATGCGATAGACAAAAGGCTTGCTCTGCCAAAAAACATACTCTGCGATCGTCTCGTTGGTGAGGAGCATAAACTCCTCTATGATGTAATTGGAGATACTCAGCTCATATTTATGCACATCCACCGGCCGGTTCTTCTCGTCCAACTCCACCTTGCATTCCGGAAAATTGAAATCCAGGCTTCCGCGTGCCCTGCGCTTTTTCCGCAACAGCATGGCAAGCTCCTTCATCTGAAACAGCATCGGCGCAATCTCTTGATATTGCTTTAAATCTTCCCCGGAATCCCCCTCCAGAATTCTGGTCACATTCCGGTAGGTCATGCGGTGACGGGAACGGATGACCGATCGGAAAACCTGATGCTCCTTGACCTTTCCGTTCGGATCGATCGTCAGAAAGGTGCTCATTGCCAGGCGAGCCTCCCGCGGATTCAGACTGCAGATGCCGTTGGAAAGCTCCCGCGGCAGCATCGGAATCACGCGATCCACCAAATACACGCTGGTTCCCCGTTCAAAGGCCTCCTTGTCCAGCCGGGAGTTTTCACGCACATAATGGCTGACATCCGCAATGTGCACGCCCAAATAATAGTCGCCGTTTTCCAGCCGTTTCAAAGAGACGGCATCGTCCAGATCCTTCGCATCATCGCCGTCAATGGTGATAATGGTCTCTGCCGTTAAATCCAGCCGCCCTTTTTTCGCTTCCTCATCGATTTTGCTGACCCGTTTCGCCTCCGCCATCACCTTTTGGGGAAACTCATCGGACA
>CAKRUL010000055.1 GCA_934403665.1 uncultured Clostridia bacterium
CACACTCTGTATTGCAATTGACTTTCATCCGAGAAATCAAAATTGTTGCGCGGATTTTGCTTGCAGAACAGAATCTGCCGCGCCATGTCAATTTTATCAGCAATAATATGACAGGAAAAGCTTGTCACACGAACCACATCGACATTGCCGTCGCCGTCATTGTCGATCAGCGTAAGAAATCCGTTTTGAGGTTTGAGCTCCTCCGCGTCATAAGACGCTTTTTTCACACCGTTAAAGAGCGCATAAGGCCGTCCGGAGGTCAGCCGTATCTTTCGATAGTGCTCTGCATCTTTCTCCGTTTCATATTCGATCACTTCATCACTTACGGAGATGATTCGATCTGCGGGGATACGGGTGATTTCGCCTCTTCGGTGAGGCGCGCAATAGACGATCCGCATCTGATCTGTCTGCTTATCACGCTGCAAAAACAGCTTGATATGACAGCCCAGAAAATCGGAAAGCAAATGTTCCTCGTCCTCCACAAGAAGCCTTGCGTCTGTTTTCACCTCTCGAACAACCGCCTTTTCTTCTCCGACGGAAACGCTGCCGTCCAGCGTGCTGAATCCGTCATCCACAACAATCGCGTCATATTCGGAAATATTCAGCCGCTCGGAAAGCAGATTTTTATCCCGGATAATCTGACTGGTCGGTGTTCCGTCATCATAAGATACAATGCTTACCATATCCGCAAACAACGCATTATATAAAAGCTTTACTGCGGTATTTCCGGTGATGCTGTCTGCACCGGCAGAGACTCCCTTCGTAATGCCGGCATCGTTGGCAATCATAAGATATCCGGAGGGATAGCCTCCCTTCTCCTGTGCATACACTGCATATCCCAAAGCTTTGACAAGCATTGCAACCGCTTCCGCATATGTAGTCTTGTCCTCCGGCCGGAAGGTGCTTCCGGCATCTCCGGAAAGAACCCCCAATTCCTTTAAAAGCCGAATGGCATGATAGGAACGGTTGGAAGCCGTCACATCCCGAAAGGGCTGCGGCGCATGGGTATCGCCTGCCAATGACAAATCCAGTCCGGGATACAACATGTTTGCAATTAAGCCAGCAAATTCATGCCGCTGCACTTCACTTTCCAAAGAAAACTGTCCGGATATGACTTCCAGCTTTTTCAGGAATTCATATTCCATCTGAGCGGTGTTTTCTCCGGCTGCTGATATCGACAGCTGCGGAAACACCGATAGAATAAGACAACAAATCAATAGGAAACCGACGAATCTGTTTGTTCTCATTTTTCTTCCTCCATTTTTGTTCAAAAAAGGGATTTTAAGGATTTGTTTTTCTCGTTTTTGGGAAAAAATTTGTTGTTATCGATATAAAATTAACACATTTCGCAAAAAAAGTCTATACTTTTTCAAAAAAATATTGTATAATACGAAAAAAGGGATTTGGTGAAATGCTGTTTTCAAAAAGAACGAAAGGAAGAAAATGAACAATGAAAAAATTTCTTTGCTCTCTGCTCACTATTCTGATGCTATTACCCATCGCCGCCTGTCAAAACAAAAATACAGAATCCGGATCTCTAAACAGCAATCTTCAAACGGATATCGGCGATACCGGCGGTCTGAAGCTTCCTCTGACGACAAAGGGAGAAACGGTTACATGGGCGGTCGCTTCCAGCGTCACAAATCTGAACGACCTGTATTTTAAAAAACGTCTTCAGGAAATTACCGGTGTAAATGTTCAGATTGAAGCCTATCCAACCTCAACGATTCAAGAAAAAATAAGGGTCTTGGCCGCATCCAAAAAACTGCCCGACATCGTAGGTGCCGGCTTCGGTAACAATGAGCAAATCAACGATCTTGCCGTGCAAGGAGCCTTTGCCTCGGTGGATGACAAACTGGATCTGATGCCAAATTTTAAATCCATTTTTTATGAGAAAGAAGAAAATAAGTGGATTTTCAATTCTTATCAGGCAAACGACGGACACCTTTATGTCATGCCGTCTTATGATATTAACCGGGATGTCAATCACGGTATGCTGTACCGAAAAGATATCTTTGACAAACACAATATAAAACCTTGGAAAACACAGGACGAGTTTTATCAGAATTTGAAAAAATTAAAAGAGCTTTATCCCTCCTCCACCCCCTTCACTTCAAAGAATCAGTCCACTTTATTCAATCATCTGAGTACCAGTTGGGGAATCGTGGCAAACAGCCCATACTATGAGGAAAGCGAAAATATATGGAAATACTCTGATACCGATCCAAAAATGAAGGATATGCTTGATTTTCTGAAGAAGCTTTATTCTGAAGGACTTCTGGATCCGGAATTTCTGACGCTGACCCAGTCGGCGTGGACATCGAAAATGACCCAGGCGGAGAAAGCCTTTGTCACATTTGACTGGATCGGCCGTCTGGACAGTTTTACCAAGGAAGCCTCTAAATCCGTTCCCGGCTATGATCTGCGATACGGTTATCCGATCGGACCAAAAGGAACGCTGATCACATTGCCGAGAATCAGCGGCGGAATTGCGGTATCTCAGAACCAGAATACGGAACTCGCCTTAAAAATCAGCGATTTTATGCTTTCTCCCGCCGGTGCACAGCTGGTCACGATGGGAACCGAAAACGTGACATACACCTTGGGAGAGGACGGAAAGGCACAATATATCGAATTCCCCGATCACAATCCTACCATTGAAGAGCTGGAGCAGAAATACGGTCTGTTTATCGGCGGAATCTTCCGCAGATTCGACCGCCGAAGCAGTTATTTCATCTTCAGTGAACGGGAACAGGAAGCGCAGGACTTCGCAAAGAAAGAAAATATTTTTGAACCGCTGGATCCTGTACTTCGTTTCACGGCAGAGCAGAAGAAAATCATCAACGACAAAATGCCGGCGCTGAGAAAAGCCTCAAGTGAATTTTTCTCCAACTATATTCTCACAGAAAAAACAGGCGACAGTGCTTGGAATGAATGGATTCAGAAAGCAAAAACTCTTGGTGCGGATGAAATTGTTGCAATTTATAATGCGGCTCAGAAAGAATATGACAAACCATAAAGAGGAGGAAAAACAATGAAACGCTTTCTCGGCATTTTTCTTGTTTTTTGTTTATTAGCAGGCAGCATTCCTGCTTTCGCAGAGAGGACCAATCCAAATCCGTCAGATGTTCTGACTGACCGTGAAATGGATCACAAATACGAAAATTTGGCGCTTACGGCCAAGAACGTCACTGCCTCCTTCAAGGACACTACCGGCGCTGATCAGACCAACCCGAACATCAGCACCAAGCGGCTTATTGACGGTGATTTGAGTACATATTATGACACCCCTGCCACTGTCATCACTTATGGAGTGTCCAAGTACGGCACCATTGACTTACAGTTTGATACGGCAATCACATTCAACAAAGTAGTTTTTTATGATGTTTACCGTTCTATTTTACAATTCACTCTGCAAATTTCAGATAACGGAACAGACTGGACAGATATTTATACCTATGACAAGGGTATCATCAAAGAATTGTTTTACTGTTACTTTAAACCGGTCTCTGCAAAATATGTCCGGCTGAATATTCAAAAAATCGGAAATTCAACCGAATCTTCCTATTATGGGATTCGCATTGCAGAACTGGAAATTTATCATGTCTCTCCGGCTGAATTTTACCGGCTTGACAAACAGCTCGTCTTATCGAAAGCCGCTGTAGCGGAAGCAAACCAGAACAGAGAGACCTATTTTGAGGAAACCCTTAACGAGCTGACGAAAACGATAGAAGAGGCAGAAGCCTATAAAAATTCCGAAACCTTGGAACAGGATAAAATCGAAGAGTATGTCATCTTGTTAAACGATCTGACCTTTCAGCTGACTGGTTTCCGCAACTATCCCGCAGAAGAATACGAAAAAGTGATTAAAAATATCAAGGATGATATTACAGACATGGACAAAGAACTGGATGACGAAGGTCTGAAACTTGCCGCCTCCCGCATGGACAACGCCGAGAAAATGTGGAAGTCTATGAACAAAGACGGCACCTCCCTATTGTGGGAGCAATACGGCACAATAGAAGATGCCCATGCCGCCAACTCAGATGTGAAATTTTATTCCATGCTCGGTCAGATCCGCTGGATGGCGGTCGCTCTGACACATAAAGAAAGCCGCCTGAAAGGAAATCAGGAACTTCTGAAAGACATTGAATACGCTCTTAATATTGTCGATCAATACTGGTACAGCCCTGAACTTCCGTGGTACGGTTTTCTGTGGAATGCTATGACCGGCGTTCCAAAGGTATACAGTGATATTTTGATCATCCTTTATGATGAACTGCCCTATGAAAAAGTGCTCTATTATGCCAATCGGCTGGCAGCGCAGATTAAAAACGACTATCCCCTGTTTACGGGTGTCAATAAATTTGACATGGCCTTTGCTTCCATCCGCGTAGGTGCCATCACACGGGAGGATTGGCGCCTGAATACAATGAAGCAAGCCATTCAGGAAGAGCTTGTGCTGAAAAACGAACCCGCAGGCGGAGAAGGTTTTTATGTGGACGGTTCCTGTATTTTTCACACAAATGTCGCCTACACCGGAACCTACGGAATCGGCGGTTATCAATACAGCATCAGCGGCATGAAAGCCCTGAAAAACACGAAATGGGTTCCGGATGCTGAAAAAATCAACGCATACCTTGCAGATCTGACGGATATCGCAATCGTTCCGCTTCTGGTCAACGGCAGCATGATGAGTATGGTAAACGGCCGTGCCATCACCAGAGGCTCCATTGAAAAAACACAGGGATATAACGTCTGCGTCATGTTAGCAGATATTGCAGATGTGCTCGGGGAGCCTTACCGCTCCAAATATCAAAGTATTATCAAAAGAATCATGCAAAACGACACTGCTCAGCTTTGGAAAACGCAGTCCAATATCAAAATCCGAACCATCATGAAAGATGAAAGCATCCAGCCTGCCGATCCGCTGATTCTCAGCAAAACATATCATTTTATGGATCGGGTGGTACATCATCGGGAGAACTATGTCATGGGGCTTTCCATGTCCTCTTCCCGCGTAAAGCGCTATGAGCAAATGTTTGAGAATTTGAAAGGCTGGTTTACCGGATCCGGAATGACCTATTTCTATGATTCTGACGACAAACATTACGATGACGGTTTCTGGTTTCTGGCAGATATGAACCGCTTGCCCGGCGTGACCGCGCTCAATATGCCGATGCCCTTGGAACGCTTCAAGCAGGAATCGGTAACCGGCAAAGACTTTGCAGGCGGTGTCAGCCTGGACGGACTTTACGGTTCCGCCGGCATGGAAACGGAACAGTATGGCAGCGATCTCAGTGCGAGAAAATCCTATTTCATGTTTGACGATGAGATCGTTATGGTCGGATCCAACATCAGCGACTCCAGCAAACAATATCCGGTTGAAACAACGATTGATCAGCGCATGACAAAAGATTTTGAGAAAAATAATTTCAGTATCAACGGAGCCTCCCTGAACCGTGATTATTTTCTGGATGAAACCTTTGAAAATGTCCGAACCGCCCATATTCTCGGACGCAACAACATTTCTCAGTTCGGCTATTATTTTCCACAAACAGTCACTCTGACTGCCAGCAAGAAAAAGGTAAGCGGAAACTCCAAGGACTTTGCAACAACCGCTTCCCAGCCTTCCAAAGATTACAGCGGTTCTGTGACCACTCTGCTGCTGGATCACGGAAAAGCGCCGATGAATGCCTCCTATGAATATGTTGTTCTGCCGGGCAAAACACCGGAACAGACAGAAGCGTATGCCAACATGCCGCAGGTGGAGATATTGGCAAATGAAACTTCTTTTCATGCGGTAAAACAAACCGCACTCAATATCATCGCTCTGAACAACTATGAAGCAAAAACGGCCTCCGCCGGAGGGCTGACAATCGATAACAAAGCCTGTACGATGCTCCAGGAAAAAGAGAATGTTCTGACTTTGGCTTTGAGTGATCCGACCATGAAGGGAACGGACAAAATCCATGTCACCATCGACAAAACGGCAAAAAAAGCTCTGAATGTTCCTGAAAACGTAACGGTCAAAGCCCTTTCCCCTAAAATCGAGTTAGAGATTGATGTGACAGGGAAAAACGGTGCTGCTACAACGGTTTCATTCGGATTGACGGAAGAAAGCACGGATCCTCTTCCTACCTCAAAGCCTTCCGGTTCAACGGGTTCTTCCGGCTCGACCGGTTCTTCCGGATCAAACGGCACCCCCCAGCCAACCGTCTCTCCACAGCCATCCCGGAAATTTTCCGATACCGCAGAACACTGGGCAGAAAAAGATATTGAATTTTTGGCAGAAAAAGGAATTGTCAAAGGCGTTACCGATACGGAATTTATGCCGGACGCTAATATTACCCGTGCGGAATTTTCTGCTTTGATCACCCGTATTCTCGGATTACAAGCAGTTTCCTACAATGGACAATTTACGGATGTTTCATCTTCCGATTGGTTTGCTGAAACAGTCGCAGCAATCCAAGAAGCCGGCATTATGCAAGGCAGCGAGGGGTATTTCCGTCCGAACGACAACATTACCCGAGAGGAAGCAGCCAGAGTGATCAATGTTGCCTATGAAAAACAAAACGGCCAGATTCCGGTGAATATTCAAAATCTGAAAGCCTACCAGGACAATGCGGAAATTTCTTTCTGGGCAAGAGTCAGCGTTTCCAACTGTATTACCGTTGGCCTGATGTTAGGGAAAACGGATCATACTTTTGAACCTCTTGCAAATACGACAAGGGCAGAAAGCGTTACCATTCTGAAACGGTTGATGACGAAATGACCGAAAAACTGCTGAAAGACATATGACATGAAAGCGAGAACGATCCGGAATCTTCTGCTGCTTTTGAGAAACTTTCTCTTTCCGTCCGCATAAGATCGCTTATGCAGAAAGTGCCATATGAATCTCAGTAATGGACAAATCTGGCCGAGGAAACTGTTAAGTAATCCAAAAGCCTTATCAAGTATTGTAACCTGTTCAAAGCAATCAAGTCACAGAATCAAATGCCTGAAATCTTGATGATTTCAGGCATTTCTACTTGCTTTCACCGAATATGGACTCTACTGTAACCGCATATGTTGAAGGGAGGTGTAAAAACAGTTTACACCTCCCTTTTTGCGATTCGGACTTTCTATTTGATATTCATGCTGTTGTCCTTCAATACAACGTCATGTGAGCCGCCTTCCACAATACTGGTGGAAGATACGCGGGTAATTTTGGCTTTTTTCTGAAGTTCCGGAATGGAAAGCGCGCCGCAGTTGCACATGGTGGAGCGCACCTTGTTTAACGACTGCGTGACATTATCCTTCAAGCTTCCTGCATAGGGGACATAGGAATCCACGCCCTCTTCAAAGGAAAGCTTTTTCGCACCTCCCATATCATATCTCTGCCAGTTTCTTGCGCGGTTGGAGCCTTCGCCCCAATATTCTTTCATATAATTTCCGTTGATGTTGACTTTGTTGGTCGGGCTTTCGTCAAAGCGGGCAAAAT